>JACCQV010000127.1 GCA_013813945.1 Deltaproteobacteria bacterium
CGGATGCGGCGCGTGTAATAGAACTCGGACACGCCGGGATCAGCGCCCTTGATCAACGCGTCGCGGATCCCGTTCTGGAGCAGCATCACGACCTTCTTGGTCGGGACGCTGTCAGAGCCGCCCGTCGCGAGATCGCCTTCGATCGGATTGCCACCCGGTTCGTTGCGATACGCGAAACCGCTCGGCGACGAGCCCTCGGGGCACTTCGCGACCATCGTCTTGTTGCCGCCGCAGTACACGCCGGCGATCTCGACGAGCTTCGCGCCGAAGTCGGTCTTGTCTTCTTCGGTCGGCGCCTGCATCAGGATGCCGTACTTGAGCTGACCCGCGAGGTACGCGTTCTCGCCGTCCTTCAGCGTCGCCGCGTCCTGGGCGTCCTTGCCCTTCTTCAACGTGGCCTCGTCAAACTTCGCGGCCTTGTTGTGGGTATCGATCATCCCCTTGACCTCGGTCACGCCCGCGTACCACTGGACGATCTGAGCGGAGAGATCTTGATCGAGTGCGTTCTGCTTCGCGAGGAACACGCGCTTGCTGACCTCGAGCTTGCCGGCAATCGCCGTGAGCTGCGGGCCGACCGCCGCATCGGGGCGGTAGTTGTTCTTCGTCTTCATCTCGTCGAGGGTACGCTCGAGGTCGGAGAGCACCTTCTTCGTCGACTTCGTCTCGCTGAGGATGACCTTGGCGTCCTTCAGGCCGTCGTTGTAGAAGTTCGCGTCCTTCGAGATCCGGCCGATCCCCAGACCGATCGCGAGCGCGGCCACGGCGGGGATCGCGATCTTCGCGATCATCGCTCCCTTGCCAGCGGCTCCGACGTTCTCGACGGGCTTGCCGTCGTTGATGATGACGATCTCCGGAGCGCGCTGGACCTGGCCGACCGCGGCCATGTGGTTCATCGCGCCAAACGGATCATCGGCGGCGTTCGGTGGAGGTGGTGCCGATGGCTGCTGGTGCGCGTGCCCAGGAGGCGGTGGCAAATTCATACCGGGAGGCGCGACGACGCCACCGGAGCCACCGTTGGCTCGCGTTTGTCCCGTGGCCGGCGCAGCGGCACCCTTCTTCAGGCCGAGTCGGGCCTTCAGGTCGCTGATATCCCGGCTTCCACCAGGTCGTTTCGAGTCGCTCAAAGCAGGACCTCCGTTGGGCAGACGTGACTTTAGGGATGTAGCGTCTCGGGTGTCAAGGATGCCCGTGGAATGGCGGGGTTGCGAACCTCTCTGAACTGTCTCCGCGCCACCACAGTCGCAGGCATCGTGAAGAGCCGGTCACACCCCTTCCTGAGAAGAGATCCCCAACGGGCGTGTAAGTGCCGAGGACTCCGGACGTTTCCTGAGCAATCGGACGGTGACGTAGCTGGCCCAACGGGTGCACACTAAACCGACCGACGTGCTCGCGCGTCTTACTCGTAGATGATCCTCGAAAGGCTCACCCAGTGAACCCCCGCTTTGCCCTCGTCGTTGGTGCCTTTGGACTCCTTTCCGTGATCGGCAGCGAGGCCGCCGAAGCGCGCGGCCGCGGTCGCGTGTGGTTCGGTGGAGGTGGAGGTATCCGCGTCCACGCCGGCGCCTCCGTCCACTGGTCGCGCCCGGCGCCGGTCTACCGCCCGCGCTCGAGCTGGTCGGTCGGCGGCAGCATCTATGTCGGCTCGCCGGCGCCGCGCTATCGCTACTACCGCCCGTACTACTACACGGACGCGTACGTCCCGTCGTACTACGGCACGAGCTACTACCCGGTCGCCCCGGCGCCGCAGCCCGGCTACATCGTTGCCGTCGCGCCGCGCCCGAGGCTTCCGAAGCTCGGCATCGGCCTCTTCGCCGGTGGCTCGAGCACCGAGGAAGTCAGCGAGTCGAGTGACCTCGGCCTGCTCGGCCGTCTGCGGCTCGGCAACGGTGGCCTGCTGATCGAAGGCGAGCTCGGCAAGACCTCGTACGAGAGTGACCTCCGCGTCGATCGCCGCCTCGGTGCGTCGCTCGTCTACGAGATTGGTGCGCGCAACAGGTTCGCGCCTTACGTCCTCGGTGGGTTCGGTGTGCAGCAGGCGGACGTCGCCGGCGAGTACAACACCACGCAGAACTTCGCGGAGCTTGGCATCGGCCTGCGCTACGCGATCACCCCGAAGTTCCACCTCGCTGTCGATGTTCGTGCGGGTACGCGCAACACGATGTCGAGCGATGATCCGTCGACCCGCCCGGTCGAGGGCACGATCGCCCGCACCGTCGCTCCGCCGTCGAGCGACAGCGACGAGAGCGAGGAGTACACGCGCGCGCGCCTCAGCGCGATCCTGTACTTCTAGTCCACTCGATCTCGACCTCCCGACCGGCCGTCTTCGCGCGGCCGGTTCTGTTTTCGGCTACCATTTCGCTCGATGGTTCCGGGGATCCAGCAGCGTGATGTCATTGCGCGCGACGGTACCCGGATCGGTTATCAGGTCCGCGGTGATGGGCCGTGCGTGGTGCTCGCGAACGGGCTCGGCGGGACCTACCTCGCGTTTCGACACCTCTACACCGCGCTCGGTGACTACAAGACGATTTGCTGGGACTACCGCGGTCTCTACACGTCGGGAGCCGCGAAGGATCCGCGCGCGAACACGCTGACCCATCAGGTCGATGATCTCGCGGATATCCTCGCGGCCGAGGGGGTGGGCGACTTCGCGATCGCCGGCTGGTCGATGGGTGTGCAGGTCGCGTTCGAGACCGTGCGCCATCATCCGACCCGCGTGAAGGGTTTGTTCGCGATCAACGGGACGTACGGCAAGACCTTCCGCACCGTGATGGGAAGTCGGCTCGTCGGCCGGACGATCCCGATGCTGCTGCGGCTGATTCGCGCGCAGGCGGCGCTGGCGGCGTTCGCGACCAAGCGGGTGGCCGGCTCGGATGCGTTGATCAGTGCGATGAAGCGCGTCGGGCTGGTCTCCGCGCCGATCGATCTCGAGGTATTTCGCGCGATCGCCGCGGGGTTCTCGAGCGTCGACTGGGTGATCTACTCCGACCTCCTGACCCGGCTCGACGAGCACGACGCCGAGGATGTGCTCGCCACGATCGGCGTGCCGGTGACGATCATCACCGGCGATCGCGATCTGATGACACCGCCGTCGACCGCAGAGCACATGCACCGAGCCATTCCGCAGTCGCGGCTCGTCGTGGTCAAAGGCGGCACGCACTACACGCCCGTCGAGTATCCGCGCGTGCTGATCGA
>JACCQV010000155.1 GCA_013813945.1 Deltaproteobacteria bacterium
ATCCACACCAAGGAGATCTTGAAGTCCCGTGACACGCTCAACGAGCTGTATTCGAAGCACACCGGTCAGCCGGTCGACAAGATCAAGAACGACACGGACCGCGACAACTTCATGTCGTCCACGGTCGCGAAGGAGTACGGCATCATCGACGAGGTGTTGATCACGGCCAAGAAGAAGGCCGAGAGCGACAAGAAGGACAAGTAGCGGTAGGCTGAGAGCGTCCGATGCCCATCGAGAAACGTGACGGCGCTTCCCTGACTTGCTCGTTCTGCGGCAAGGCGCAGAAGGAGGTCAAGAAGCTGATTGCAGGTCCCACCGTCTACATCTGCGACGAGTGCATCGGGCTGTGCAACGACATCATCGCCGAGGAGATCGAGAAGGAAGACCAGTCGTACGGCTCCTCCGCGATCCCGAAGCCGGCGCAGATCAAGAAGGTCCTCGACGAGTACGTGATCGGCCAGGACCGCGCGAAGAAGATTCTCGCGGTCGCGGTTCACAATCACTACAAGCGCATCGACCACAAGCAGACCGGTGCGCCGGATGACGATGTCGAGCTCCAGAAGTCGAACATCCTCCTGCTCGGTCCGACCGGCTCGGGCAAGACGCTGCTCGCGCAGACCCTCGCTCGCATCCTGAACGTCCCGTTCGCGATCGCCGACGCGACGAACCTGACCGAGGCGGGCTACGTCGGTGAGGACGTCGAGAACATCATCGTCTCGCTGCTCCAGAACGCCGATCACGATATCGAGCGCGCGCAGCGTGGCATCGTCTACATCGACGAGATCGACAAGATCGCCCGCAAGAGCGACAACCCCTCGATCACGCGCGACGTGTCCGGCGAGGGCGTGCAGCAGGCGCTGCTCAAGATCATCGAAGGCACGACCGCATCGGTCCCGCCCAAGGGTGGACGCAAGCATCCGCAGCAGGAGTTCCTGCAGGTCGACACGACGAACATCCTGTTCATCTGCGGCGGCGCGTTCACCGGGCTCGAGGACATCATCGAGAACCGCATCGGTCAGAAGATGATCGGGTTCGGCGCGGGCATGAACAAGAAGGTCGAGCGCTCGCAGTGGGAGCTGATCCAGGAGGTCGAACCGGAGGACCTCCTCAAGTACGGCATGATCCCCGAGTTCATCGGGCGACTGCCGGTGATCGCGCCGCTCCACGAGCTGTCGGAAGAAGCGCTCGTCCAGATCCTCACGCAGCCGAAGAACGCACTCGTGAAGCAGTATCAGAAGCTGTTCGAGATGGACGGCGTGAAGCTGAAGTTCGGCAAGGGCGCGCTCGTCAAGGTCGCGCAGATGGCCGCCGACCAGAAGAGCGGCGCTCGTGGCCTTCGCGCCATCCTCGAGAGCGCGCTGCTCGACATCATGTACGACACGCCTGGTGCGAGCATCAACGAGGTCATGATCAACGAGGACGTGATCGAGAAGCACGGATCCGCGTTGATCACGTACTCGAAGGACGCGAAGGACACGAAGGTCGCCGAGTCCGGCGGCTAGTCGAGCCGCTGCTCCTCCACGACGATCGGCTGCGGGATCTCGGCTTCGGCTTCGAGCTGGGTCAGCACCTGGGTGAGCTGCTCGAACTTCACTGGCTTGACGAGGTGCTCGTTGAAGCCGGACTGCAACGCGATCTCGCGGTCTGCCTTCTGCCCGTAACCCGTGAGTGCAATCAGCCGCACCTGCGCGGTGCTCGGGTTGGCGCGGAGCCGGCGCGCGACCTCGAACCCGTCGATGCCGGGCAACCCGACGTCGATGATCGCGGCCTGCGGCTTGAACTTCTCGATCAACCGGATCCCCTCGACGCCATCGCCGACCGACTTGCAGTCGAAGCCGGCGCGCGTCAGCAGGTGACACAACATGTCGCGAGCGTCGACGTTGTCCTCGACGACCACGATCCGTGCGCCCTTGCGGATCGGCATCGCCTTCGCGGGAAGGAGACGATCGAGCGCGCGCTGGTTGGAGAGCGGTAGCCTGGCCTCGAACACGCTGCCCTTGCCGACGCCGTCGCTCTGGACCGAGATCGTGCCACCGTGCATCTGGATCAGCGAGCGCGCGAGCGTCAGGCCGACACCGATGCCGCCCTGGGCACGCTCGAGCGTTCGATTGGATTGCACGAACAGCTCGAAGATCGAGTCCACCATCTCCGCGGGGACGCCGACGCCATCATCGCGGACCCGGACCACCGCGCACGCGCCATCTTCGGACGCCTCGATCAGCACGTGCCCGCCCGCGGGCGTGTACTTCGCCGCGTTGATCAGCATGTTCATGCAGACCTGCTGGAGCCGTGAGGCATCACCGAGGACCGGCAGAGGCAGTCCCGTGACAACGACGGAGAACGTCAGGTCGCGTGACTCCATGACCGGCCGCGCGGCGGCTGCTGCTTCCTCGACGACCCCACGTAGATCCACGACCTCCTTGCGCAGCTCGATCTTGTTCTGCGTCACCCGGCTGGCGTCGAGCAGATCGTCGAGGAGCCGTGCCATTTGCTGGGACTGGCGATCGAGAACCTTAACGGTGTCGGCATCGTCGTCGTGTACCTTGTGCTTGAGGACCTCGGTCGCGGTCACGACGGCGGCGAGCGGGTTGCGCAGCTCGTGCGACAGCATGGCGAGGAACTCGTCGCGTCGCCTGACGCCTTCCTGGATCTTGGCCTCCGCCAGCTTCTCGGTCGTGACGTCGCGCACGATGCCGATGACACCGACGACGTTTCGCGCCGGATCGGTCAGTGGTAACCGGGTGACGAGATCCCAGGTCGAGCCGCCTTCGCGCAGCGAGCGCTTCTCGAGCTTGTAGAACTGCGGCTGGCCGGAGCGGATGACCTCATCGTCCGCGGAATGCAAGATCACCGCCGCCTCGTGCGCTGGAACATCGAACGGCGTCTTGCCGACCGCCTGCACCGGGTCCTCGAGACCGAGCCGTGCGGTGGCCGCCGGGTTCGCACGGATGAACTTGCCGCGCTGATCGCGGAAGTAGACCGCATCCGGAACGCTCGATAGCAAGCTGTTGAGCAGATAGCGCTCGTGGAACAGCGCGTCCTCGGCTGCCTTCAGACCGCTGACATCGATGAACGTGATCACGACGCCTGCGGTTCCACCCTTGGC
>JACCQV010000158.1 GCA_013813945.1 Deltaproteobacteria bacterium
GCGCCGTGTTCCGGCTCGCTCGCTACAACATCCTCACCGATGACCAGGTCGCGACGAAGATGTTCTTCGGCTTCCCGACCACGCTCGCCGGCGGCCTCCTTGCGATCTGGATGCTGGTGCTCCTCAAGTACGATCCGTTGATCGAACAGTTCGGCGGCCACTTCGGCGGTCCCAAGCTGTTCGGCGAATCACTCGCGACACCGCTCGCGGCGTGGAAGTACCTCCCGATCGCCGTCGCGATCCTCGGCTACTTGATGGCATCGCGCCTCCCCATGCCGAAGGTCGGCATGACGAAGAACAAGCTCGTCAGCATCGGCCTGCTGATCCTCGTCGTCAGTGGCTACATCTGCGGGTTCGCGATGCACTTCCCGGAGATCTGCTTCTGGATGCCCACGGGGTGGAGCCTGATCTTCCTGATCTGGGGTCAGGCCTCGGCGAAGGCGCGCGCGATGTATCCGCCGCCGCTGTTCCCGAAGAAAGATCCGGTCAAGCCGCTGATCCGGCATCAGGCCGACATCGAGGACATCGTCCTCGACGAGGCGACCAACGGCGACTCTCCGTCGAAGCCCGACTGACGCGCGCAGCCCTCAGCGGGTATGCAACGCGCCGACGCGAATCTCGCCGCCGTGATCGAGCAGCACGGCGCCGACGACGAACGCCTTCTTGTCGTCGATGGCGAGGCCCGCGCTGGAGAATGCGATCTCGACGAACGCCACGAACTGCGACTGAGGTACCCCTTCGAGGCCGGGAATGAACCCGAGGTCGATCTGTCCCACGCTCGACGCTTCGAACCCGGTGAATGGGCCGCGATCGGACGTTGCGTCGCGCCATCTGGCTTCGAACTGCGTCCGCCCGGTATGCTCCTGGAAGGTCGGTGTCGTCATCGCGTGGACGTCGCCAAATCGCCCAGCCACGAACGCCTGGCCCAGCCTCTCGCCGACCTCTTCGGCCTCGGGGCTCAGCTCCTCGTCCCCGGTCGGGGTGAGGGCGCGCTTCACCTTGCGCGCACCTTCGACCATCGCTCTGAACACACCACTCGAACCCGGACGGAGTTGATCGGCCACGGATCGAGGCTACGGGTGATCGGGGCCACGTTCAACGGAACAAACGTGACCGTGAAGGTCGGCCATCGTACGATCATGTCGTGAATGGACACCTGCTCGGTGGCGTGCTTGCGCTGGTGTGCAGCTGCGGGAGCACTCCGCGTCCAGCACTGGCCGCAGAACCGCAGGGTTTTGCGCCGCCGGTCTCGATGATCACCTCGGCGGTGGTCATGGACGCCTGTCCGGACGCGGCCAAGCTCAACACGAAGAATGCGAGCAAGGAGATCGAGGAGCTCGTCAGCCCGTGCACCAAGGTTCCGGGCGGCGCGGCTCACTTCTCGGCCACGCTGCTCCCGGACGGCCGCGTGGAGCTGGGATCACCATCGGGCAACGCAGCCGAGGGGATCGTCCCGACCTGCCTCTTGCAATCCCAGTCTCAGCTCAAGCATCGCCTCAAGCTCAAGAAGGCGTGCCGGTTCGACGTGAAGCTGGAAGAGCACACGACCACGCCCTGACGCGAGCGGCCGAAACTGTCGGCGCAAATTCCGCGGCCCCGGGCGTACGATACGCCCCATGCGCACCGGGCTGCTCGGAGGGATGCTGCTGCTTGGGGCCTGTGCTGAGGCGCGGGTCGACGCGAACGGTACGACCGACGCGCGCGATGGCAACGGCGACGGCGGCCGGGACGACGGCGGGATGGAGCTCGATGCGAGCCTCGGACTCACCGGCTGGCACCCACTCGGCGCGCCGATCGGCTCGTCGACGAACAACCTGATCCCAGCGGTCGCGATCGATGGCACCGGGCTACCCATCGTCGCGATCGTTGCGGGGACCGATACCTCGAGCTTCGGCATCGAGGTTCACCGCGCGGTCAACAATGCATGGACGCTCGTCGGCCCGCGCATCCCGACCGGGACGATGACCGTGCCCGCGATCGCGGCGACGGGTAGCACCTATCACGTGGCGTGGCCCGCCGGCAGCTCGCGTCAGGTACGCACGTGGAACGGCGCGAGCTGGTCCGCGCCTGCCGGTACGCCGGTCGGCAGCTACACGACCTTCCTCGGGCACGTCTCGCTCGCGCTCGACGCCGCGTCGCAGCTCTGGGTCGCGTACAACGAGCACAGCGCCGCACAGACGGCGGAGCGCGTGTTCGTCAATGCGAATCAGGGAACGAGCTGGCCACTGCGTGGCATGACGAGCTACACGAACGCGCTGCACGAGACCGCATCACCGAACCAGAGTGCGCTGGCACCGGATCTCGCCGCGGGTGCGGGCGCGATGTTCGTCGCGTGGCAGGGCAACGGCGTGCACGTGCGGCAATGGAACCCGGGCACCACAGCCTGGGACGCGGTCGGAACCGGCGCGATCGTGCCACCGCCCGCGGCGGGCGTGGTCTCCGCGTCGACCAGCGCGATCGGCGTCGACAGCGCCGGTCGTCCAACGGTCATCTACCACGCATACAAGGGCGGGCTCGACGGAACGCTGGTGTTCGTCGCACGTCACGATGGCGCGAGCTGGATCCACATCGGCCAGAGTCTGCAGGCCTACGCCGGCGGGGCAAACGGGATGGCGACGTACGCGACCGCGCAGGACATCGCGGTCACCGCGGCAAGTGATGCGTACATCGCGTTCACCGAGGAGGATGCCACGGGCGAGTCGGCCGTTCACGTCTGGCGCTGCGCGAGCACGGGGGGATGCGCGCCAGTCGGTCGAGGCCGCCTCGATGCGGATGTCGGCGATGCGAGCACGGCACGGTTGGCCCTCGATGGCGGCGGTCGACCGGTCGTGGTGTGGAGCGAGCTCGACGCCGCCGGCAACTCGCACGTTCATGTGTGGCGGTACTTCGGCGACCCGGACGCGCCGTGACGTCGTGGGGGGACGCTGCGCAACTAGCCCAAAGGCGGACCACACGACCGCGCCGCGACTCTTGACGGCGCGCGACCGTCGCGATACCTGAGTGCCCCGACGGGGGTTTAGCTCAGTGGGAGAGCATCGGCTTTGCAAGCCGAGGGTCTGGGGTTCGATCCCCCAAACCTCCACGTACTTAGACGATCGGACGAGCGGTTTAAACCGGTTCTAAACCAGCCCGTTGGGGGTTACGCCCGCCGGAGCTTCAACCGCAGTTGCCGATCGCTCGCCGGCTTTGGCGCCTTCCGCCCCACGAGCGCGCTGGTCGCGAACCTGATCCCAAGCGCCACGCGGCGATGGGCCTCGAGCTGGAGCCGCTCTCGCTGGCGATCGTCCGCCAGGCCGAGGCTTGTCTCGAGCTCGACGCGCGCGGCTGACAGGGCCCGCTTCTTTCCAGAGAAGTTGTATGAGGCCGAAATCGAGGAGCAGAAGGCCGCCGACCTTGCCGGTGGACCGGGGGGCGCGACGCCAATGCAGGCTGCAGCAGTAGAACGTCTTCGCGAGCAAGCATCGAAGATAATCCTCGGAGGGAGGCTGTATGTCGCGGTGCAAGGCGCCGACGCAAAGCGAACATGGGTCGGCGTAGTAGTCGGCGACGCCGCAAGCCGGCCCGTCTCGAGGCCTCCCCCGCGG
>JACCQV010000184.1 GCA_013813945.1 Deltaproteobacteria bacterium
CTTGTTGGTCAGGCAGACCTTGATCAGCTTCGGCTCGCTCACCATGGCGCGCATCCTATCCCAGGGCGCCGAGCGCGGAGGCGAGCTGGGCAGGCAGCGATCGCTCCGCGAACTGATGGGCGGCACGGATCGCGCTGGCGATGGCGTTTCCGTCGGAGCGGCCGTGAGCGATCACGGCAGGTTTGGCGACCCCGGCGAGGAGGGCACCGCCGATCTCGGTGTAGTCGATGCGCTTGGCGAGGCCCCGGAGGGCGGGAGCCACGAGCGCGGAGCCGAGGCGAGCGAGCGGGGTCTTCTCGAGCTCCTGGCGAACGAGGCCGAACATGCCTTCGGCAATCCCCTCGCAGGTCTTGAGCACGATGTTGCCGGTGAAACCGTCGGTGGCGATCACGTCGACCACGTCGCGGAACAGGTCGGAGCCCTCGACGTAGCCAACGTAATGGAAGGCGCCGGTCACGGTCGTCAGGAGGGCGTGCGCCTCGCGGGTGAGCGGCGTGCCCTTGCCGCGCTCCGAGCCGTTGGACAGCAGGCCCACGCGCGGGCGCTGGCGATCGTGGACGATCCGATCGTAGGCGGCGCCGATGATCGCGAACTGCGCGA
This sequence comes from Deltaproteobacteria bacterium, assembly GCA_013813945.1. Taxonomy (GTDB): domain Bacteria; phylum Myxococcota_A; class Polyangia; order Haliangiales; family Haliangiaceae; genus JABFXX01. The sequence goes on from JACCQV010000184.1 coordinate 601, forward strand.
GCTGGGACGGCTTGGGTTCGGTGTTGCCACCGGCGTCGCACAGGACGAGCGGACCCGACGGTGTCGGGAGCACGGTGACGATCGCGGGGCGCTCGATGCCCGGGAGGCGACCGAGGATGAACAGGCAGGTCCCCAGCATCGCGCCGCTGTTGCCGGCGGAGACCACGGCATCACCGTCGTTGGCAGCGACGCGACCGACGGCGACGCGCATCGACGAGTCGGCCTTGGTGCGGAACACCTTGCCGGGATGGTCGTCCATCGTGACGACCTCGCTCGCGTGGACGATCGACACGCGGTCCGATGACGTTCGGCCTTCGCGCGCGAGCTCGGCCTCGAGCCGCGAGGCGTCGCCAACGAGCACGACCTCGAGAGACGCGTCTGCGCGGACAGCGCGCAAGGCACCGGCCACTTCAGGGGTGGGAGCGTGATCGCTCCCCATCGCATCGACGACGACCTTCACGGCGTCGCCGGCGGGTACTGGTTACTCTTCCGCGGCGGGCTTCGCGATGATCTGCTCACCGCGATACTGGCCGCAGCTCATGCAGACGCGGTGCGCGATCCGCGGCGCTCCGCAGTTCGTGCAGGGCTGAACCATCATGTGGTTCTCGCCCGACCGCCTGCTCCATTCCGAGCGCTGTTGAGCAGTGCGAGCAGGACCACGACGTCGTTTCTGAAGTGCCATGACAAATCTCCGGGGGGCTTATGTGCCAGCTGGCGCAGGTAATTTCAAGCCCTGGGTCACGCCGACGGCAGTTTCAGGCCCTTGAGGCCGGCGAGCCTGGGATCGATTGGCTTCTGGCACGCGCAGGTACCTGTATTCAGGTCAGTCCCGCATTGCGGGCACAGGCCCTTGCAGTCCTCCTTGCAGAGGGGGGCATAGGGGACGGCGAGTACGAATTGCTCGCGGAACAGCGGTTCCATGTCGACGTACTCGCCCTCGTAGGGGAACAGATCGAGATCCTCGGCCGGAACCTCGGCGCCCTCTTCGCCGTCGACCTCGTCGGCCGGCATGTCGCCCTTGGGCATGAACGTGACGAGAAGCTTCTCGTCGATCACGAGCTTCACCGGCTCGACGCAGCGGCTGCATGCGACGGTGAGGTCGCCCTTGAAGGTGCCCGTCGCGAAGACGTGATTGCCCTCGGCATAGATGTCGAGCTCGGCGGCGCCGCGACCTGCATCGGGATCGGGATCCGGGGCAGCGAGCGCATCGCGCATCGGGAGACCCTTGAGCCATTCGCCGACGAGCTGCGGCGTGACCGTGAACGAGCGATGCACCGGATCATCACTGATCTCGCGGAGCGGCACGGCATATGGGGGTGGCTTGGCCATGGCGGAAACGCGGCAGTATAGGAATGCGATCCTGGGTGTCAAGACGAGCTGTTCACGCCAGGATGCCGGCATGGACATGGCCAAGGTCTCGTTCTATCGCAAGCCCACGGAGCTGCTCGGCGGCGATCACGACCGCATGATGTTTCGCGACATCTGCGACGATTCGGGCGCGAGCCCCGAGCAGGCCGCGGCGCTCATTGCAGACATCGGGCTGTACGCTGCGGGGCAGACGCCTGCGTGCGCGCTCCGCACCCTCGATGACGGCAACGTCGATGTGTTGCAATGGCAGATTGGCGAGACCTCGCACTACACGGTCTGGATGGCACGCTTCGATGACGCTGCGATCATCCTCGGCGTCCTCCTGCACACGAACCCGCAGCTCGACGCGAGCGACGATGAGGCGATCGTCGACCGCTACCGCCAGCAACGCAGCGAGCCGGCGCAACGTGGTCTCGGCTGGGTGGATGCCATGGACGAGCCCACGTTTCACCAGCTGTATGTCGCGGCTTCGAAGAAAGCGCCCAGGCGTCGCTAGCACTTCAGGTCAGCGGATCATTGCAGCTGCGAGCTCGCGCACCAGCGCTGCGACGCGTTCGGGCGCACCGGCGGCATCGCCCGCCGCGACGCGGTCGACGAGCGCCGTGCCGACGACGACGCCATCGGTGACCGCGGCGAACCGGCGCGCATCATCGGGGGTCCGGATGCCGAAGCCGACCGCTACCGGAGAGCCGGAGGCGGTCCGGATCTGCGCGAGGCGCGCGGGATCCACGGGCGCGGCGGACCGCGAGCCGGTGACGCCAGTGAGCGAGATGTAATAGACGAATGGTGCGTTGAGCTCGGCGAGGCGCGCGATCCGGTCGGGGGTCGACGTCGGAGCGACGAGCGGGATCACGGACACGCCGTAGGTCGCCAGGGGGGCCGCGAGCTCGGCGAGCTCGTCGATTGGCAGATCGACCGTGAGCACCGCATCGACGCCAGCGCGAGCGGCGCGCTCGGCAAAGGTCGCCGGGCCCATCACGAAGATCGGGTTGTAGTAGCCGAACAGGACGATCGGCGTGGCGACGCCGCGGCGACGCAGCTCGGCGACCGCGGACAGTGCGCCCGGGAGGCTCGCTCCGGCGATCAGTGCGCGTTCCATCGCGCGCTGGATCGACGGACCGTCGGCGGACGGATCGGAGAACGGTACGCCGAGCTCGATCACGTCGGCCCCTGCCCTGGCGACCGCCTCGACGACGTCGATCGACGTCATCGGATCCGGATCTCCGAAGGTCATGTACGCCACGAGGGCAGCGCGGCCCTGCTTCGCCGCGTTGTCGAACGAGGCGCGGAGCTGCGCGGTCATGTGGTGGCGCTCCGGCGCTGCGCGACGGTGACCATGTCCTTGTCGCCGCGCCCCGACAGCCCGACGATGATCAGCCCCGTCTTGCCGACAAGCCCGGCGACATGCTCGAGGGCTGCGACTGCGTGGGCGGTCTCGAGCGCGCACAGAATGCCTTCGGTGCGCGCGAGCAGCTCGAGTGCGGCGAGCGCCTGCTCGTCGGTACGCGACACGTAGCTGACGCGGCCGGAGTCCTTCCAGGCGGCGTGCTCGGGGCCTACGCCCGGATAGTCGAGGCCCGCGCTGATCGAGTGCGCATGGGCGATCTGACCGAGCCGTGCGTCGTCCTCGTGAGTGAGCACGTAGCTCTTGCTGCCGTGGAGCACACCGACGCGCCCCGCGCTGAGCGTCGCCGCATGACGGCCGGTCGCGACACCGTCACCCGCCGCCTCGACGCCGAACATCCGGACCTTCGCTTCGTCGATGAACGGCGCGAACAGCCCGGCGGCATTCGAGCCGCCACCGACACACGCAACGAGTGCATCGGGCAGCCGCCCACCTTGATCGAGGATCTGGCGGCGCGCCTCGCGGCCGATCACCGACTGGAGATCGCGGACCATCCATGGATACGGGTGCGGACCCGCGACCGAGCCGATCAAGTAGAACGTGTCCCCGACGTTCGTGACCCAGTCGCGGAGGGCCTCGTTCATCGCGTCCTTGAGCGTGCGCGTACCGCTCTCGACCGGATGAACCGTCGCGCCGAGCAGCTTCATGCGCTCGACGTTGAGCGCCTGCCGCATCACGTCCTCGGCGCCCATGTAGATCTCGCATGGCAGGCCGAACAGCGCGGCCACGGTCGCGGTCGCGACGCCGTGCTGGCCTGCACCGGTCTCGGCGATCAACCGCCGCTTGCCCATCCGGCGCGCGAGGACCGCCTGGCCGATGCAGTTGTTGATCTTGTGCGCACCGGTGTGATTGAGGTCCTCGCGCTTGAGGTAGACGTCGGCACCGACCTCGGCGGACAGCCGACGCGCGTGATAGAGCAGCGATGGTCGCCCGACGTAGTTCGCGAGCAACGAGTCGACCTCGGCCCAGTAACTCGCATCATCGCGCGCGACGCGCCACGCATCCTCGAGCTGAGCAATCGCCGGCATCAACGTCTCGGCGACGTACTGGCCACCGAACTCGCCAAACCGGCCACGCGTCGGCTCGGTGAGCTTCGCGATCTCGTCGGCCGTGGACATGTGGTTTCGGGTACCACGGCCCGGGCGTCGCGTGTATCCAACGGACGACGGTTCGCGGTACGAAGGATCGTGCAGCGCCTCGGGTTCATCGCCGTGCTCCTCGCCAGCTCTCCGGCCGCCGCGGACCTCCGGCCTCAGGTCCAGGCCGACCTCGGTTTGACCGTGATCAACGCAGGCTACGAGCAGCCGATCGGCGAGCACTGGGCCCTCCAGATCGAGGGCGGGATCTTCGGGACCTACTTCCTGCCCTGGTTCGAGCTCGGCGATGACGTGACCGGCATCAACGGCGGCACGCGAGTGACGTGGTTCGCACGCAGCTCGGGACGAGGTCCCTACGTCGCGCCGTACCTGCGGGTCAGTCGGGTCAAAGGCGAGGATCCGGACGCACAGGACGGTGGCGAGCACACGGGCTTTGGCATCGCGGCCGGTGTGTTCGTTGGCTGGGCGTTCGGCCTGACCGATCGAATCGATCTGCGAATTGGCGCGGGCGCGCAGTACATCTACCTCGACGCGCCGCCGCTCGGCGCGTCGACGCCGTTCGTGGCACTCGACCTCGTGGTCGGGTACCGGCTCTAGATCAGTTCGTCGAGAGAACTTCGATCGCCGCGCTCGCTCCAGAGGGCGCGCGTTTCGCCGACGAGAGCTGCGTGGGTCGCAGGCCGAATCGATCGCGCGCCATCTCCATCAGGAGCGTCGCGGTCTTTGGATCGTCCTTCACGCTGATGCGCAGCCCCAGCCGATCGAACACGCCCGCGAGGAAGCCGATGCGAGTGACGAACGCTTCGGCGTCGAGCTTGCCGGTCGGAGCCTTCACGACGAGGAGCACCTCCGGGCGCTTCGCGTCGGTGGTCGGCGTGCGCGGCCGCGGTGCATCCGCAGCGCCGGCATTCGGCTCGGTCCGGACGAGCGAGGCGATGAGGCCGGTGTGGAGCGGCACGATCTCCGGCGCCGGCGTCGTGATCACGCCGGTGTCGCGCCACAGTCGCCAGGTGATCCGGAAGATCTCGTCGAGCCTCAGCGCACCGCGGCCAGACAGGCCCGCAGCCGCCGCGTTCTCGCGCAGGCTCGCGAACTCGATCTGGCCGAGCGCCTCGATGATCGTGAGCACGGGCGGAGCGCCCGCGATGCTCGCGACCTGACGGCCGCCGTCGGGAACGTCGCTCTGGAGGCGGGTGACACCGGTCAACCAGATCCGGCCCCAGGTCTCGAGCTCGGTCGCGTGCGCCTTGATGAAGCCGTGCGGCGCGACTGCCACGATCGGCATCAGGTGCGGAAGATCCGCCGACGTCACGAGCAACTTGCCGGGAGGCTTCTCCTTCGTGGTGCGGAACGTCGCAGCGAGTGGGACCTTGGCGCCCTTGGGAGCGAGCTCGACGCGCGAGGCCGGGACGCCGGCGAGATCGAGAACGAACAGGGCCAGGAACGTCTCGGGCTGGCCGGCGGCGCCCGCGAGCTTGACCGTCCCGTTCGCAGAGAGCTTGGTCAACGTGCGTGCATCGGTGCCGTAGAGTGCCTCGCGTCCACGCGACCAGCCGACAACGAAGATCACCTCCGGCGCGAGCGCGCGGAGCTTCTCGTACGACGCGATGTACGACGACAGCGGCATGATCGCGATGTCGGCGCCGCCGGAGACCGCGCCACCCTTGGCGAGCGCGCTCTCGACGTCCTCCATCGAGGGCGCGTTGAGGAAGCTCGCGTCGACGCCCGCCATCTTGTACGAGCTGACCGCGCCCGGCGTGCTGCCGCCGTTCGCGATCACGCCCGGGGTGAGAAACTCCCAGCCGAGCGCGACGGTCCGCAACGTGCGGCGCAGCGCGGGCGGTGGGACTGGCGCGGCCGGCTTCGCCTTGTCCTTCGCTGCGGCGACTTCGGCCTTCTCGGCCGGCGTCGCTGGCTTCGCTGCGATCGCGGCGTCTCCGTCGTAGCGGAAGTACAGCGACGCGCCGAACGCGGCGAGCATGACGAACAGGATCCCGGGGACGAAGCGCCGCATCACCACCTCCCTCCACGTGACGACGAGTCGCCGGCCTTGTGGCGGCCCGGATAGTCGGTGCGCAGCATCGCCCGCAGGTCGTTGACCGGCATCGCGAGGTTGAGGTTCTGCGCGAGGAACGAGCCGCCCATGAAGATCGCGGTGGTGATGCCGATGACCTCGCCCTTCGAGTTGAACAGCGGACCGCCGGAGTTGCCCGGCGAGACCGGGGTCGACATCTGGATCATCTTGCGACCCTCGATCACGCGGCGCGCGGAGATCAAACCGTCGGTCAGCGTGTGCTCGAGACCGACCGGGTTACCGATCGAGACAGCGCGCTCGCCGACCGTGATCTTGTCGGAGTCGCCGAGCGCGACCGGCGGCAGCTTCTTGTCCGACTTGATCGAGAGCAGTGCGAGATCGTTCGGCTCGTTCTCGACCAGGATCTCGACCTCGGACGCGATCGTGCCGTCCATCAACTTCACCTTGATCTCGGTCGCGTGCTGGATGACGTGGTAGTTCGTCCCGACCGTGCCGTTGGCGTCGATGATGAACCCGGTGCCCCCGCCCTCGCCCATCGGCCCCTTCACCATGATCGTCACCACCGAGGGTGCGAACTCCGTGAACAGCTCGGCCGGCGTGCGCTCCTTGCCATCGCCGGCGCGCAGCTCGGGAGGCTTGGCCGCGACCGGCGGCGACTTCTCGGCGGGCGCGGTGGGCGAGCTCGGGGTCGTGGCGAGTGTCGGAGCAGCGGTCACCTCCGGGCTGCGACCACCCGCGAGGAAGTACGCGGCGCGCGACATCCGCTTCATCCCACTGCTCGCGAGGCGTTGACCTTCGGACTCGAGCATCGGACGCGTGTACGAGTGCGCGACGCCGACGAACACGAGCGCGAAGCCGAGGTAACAGATCGCGAGCACATCGGTGGTGACGCCCTTGACCTTGCTCGGCGAGACCTTGGCGAGTGCACCCTCGGCGAAGATCAGCGGCACGATCAGCGCAAGCAAGACAGCGATGCCGCCGCGCGCCCAGCCGTTGTCGGTATAGGTGCCGATGATCGCCATCAGCGACAGCACCGAGATGCACGCGCCGCCCACGAGCGCGATCAGCTTGAGCAACCCACCGGCGATCTTCACCATTCAGGAGCCTCCCAAGTCGACAGAACGTTCAGGATAACCACGGACTAGGTCTTTGCCAGCCCTCGATCGCGGGATTTCCCGGTCGGCGTCCATGGTTCGAGCTGGCCCCATCTTCCAGCTTCGATGTCGAGATTCCATGAAACGGTTCGGGAGGAGATGTGGAGAGCTCGGCAAGGTCGTGCCGAGGAGCAGCAACTGTCGGGCCATACGCGGCGCGCGCCCACGATGCCTGTGCGCGTGACGCGGCGCGACGGTGTCGCCTCGCTGGCGACACCGTCGGCTCACCGCGATCGGGACCGAACGGCCGCGACAAATGCCGTGACCTTCGCGGCATCCTTGACGCCCGGTCCGACCTCGACGCCGCTGGCGACATCGACTGCCCACGGCTCGACCGCGTCGATCGCCGCGCCAACATTCGCCGGATCGAGTCCGCCGGCGAGCGCGACCTTGAGCTGCGCGTAGCGTTTGCGCGCCGCGATCGCGAGGGTCCAATCGAACGTCTTGCCGGAGCCGCCCTTGCCGACCGAGGGCGTGTCGAGGAGCAGCGCTTGGGCAGGCCAGGCGTCGAGGTGCTCGATGTCCTCGGGCCCACCGATCGCGATCGACTTCCACACAGGGCGCTTCGTGGCAGCGGCGATCGCTGCGATGTCCTCGGGGTTCTCGTCGCCGTGGAGCTGGATGATGTCGAGTTCGACCTGCGAGGTGACCTCGGTGACCTCGTCGACATCCGCGTCGACGAACACCCCGACCACCTGGATGGCACCGCTCGACCGCGCGACTCCGGCGATCAGCGCGCCGCGCTCCGGTGCCAGGTAGCGCTTGGACTTCGGCCAGAAGTTGAGGCCGATGTAGTCCGCGCCCGCCGCCGCCACACGCGCTGCATCATCCGCGAGCGTCACCCCGCAGATCTTCACCTTCGTCTGATAGGTCAGCCCCGCTCTCGAGCGTTCGCTCGCTCGCTCCATTCAGGGTGCCTCGCGCAGCGCGAGCAACGCTTCGCCCGGCGACGCCGCACGCATCAGCTGTTCGCCGACGAGCACCGCGTGCGCTCCCACGGCGCCGAGCAGATGAACATCGGCGGAGGTCTTGATCCCACTCTCGGCGACGAGCACCACGTCCGGCGGCAACATCGGTGCGACGACGGAGGTCAGCGACATGTCGACGTGGAGGGTCCGCAGATCGCGGTGGTTGACGCCGAGCAGTGCGGCGCCCGCGCCGAGCGCGATCTCCGCCTCCTTGACGGTGTGGACCTCGACGAGCGCATCGAGCTGATACACGTGAGCGGCACCGAGGAGCTCGGCGAGCTGTCCCGGCGTGAGCGCCGCGACGATCAACAAGATCGCATCGGCGCCGGCAGCTCTGGCCTCGGCGACCTGATAGGTGTCGATCAAAAAGTCCTTGCGGAGCAGTGGCAGACCCACCCGGGCCCGGCAGCGTGCAAGGAAGCTCAGGTCCCCATCGAAGAACTGCTTGTCCGTGAGCACGGAGATGGCGGCTGCGCCTGCGGTCTCATACTCGACGGCGATCGCGGCGGGGTCGGCGCCTGCGCGGATCGCTCCGGCCGATGGGGACGCTCGCTTGATCTCGGCGATGATACGGACCGGTGCGCCGGGCGGTCGACGAAGTGCGTTGATCAGCCCACGTGGCGAGCCATGCACGGCGGTCGCAGCGCGCGCGTCGGCGTCGACCGATTCCCAGGGCCGGCCTGCCTTGGAGGCAGCGATCTCGTCGCGCTTTGCTGCCAGGATCGTGTCGAGGATCGTCATTCGGCTCCCTTGAAGTCGGCGGCCTGGAGGCTCGCGAGCTCCGAGGCATCTCCGAGCGTACCCTGGCTGACCTCGCGCCACTTGTGGAGGACGAGGCGCGCGGCGCCGTCGATCGCAACGGTGTGCGCGCGGATGTACTGATCGGGAAGCCGCTCGAGATCCAGTGTTCCGGTCTCGAGGATCTCGAGGCCGAGCGCGGCGGTCATCGCAGCTGCGCGCAGCACCGCCTCGTACCGCTCGCCGTGGGCGACGAGCTGGCCCGCGAGCACCTTGCGCAGGATGCTCGCGTTGTGGATCCCGTCGCCTCCGGCGAGCCCCGCGGGATCGACCTCGTCGACACCGAACTGTCCGGGCGTCAGCGTGCGGCTCAGGACGACACCGTCTTCCCAGATCGCGACATGCGTCGGACCGCGGACCGCGATCTCGTCGATCCCGCCCTCGCCGTGCACCACTGCGGCACGCCGCAGACCGAGCGCTCCGAGCGCAGCGGCGACCGGCTCGCACCATCGGCGATCGTACACTCCGACCACCTGATGGCTGACGTTCGCCGGATTGGTCAGTGGCCCGAGCAGGTTGAAGATCGTGCGCGTGCCGAGCTCGCGGCGTGCGGCCGCGGCGTGGCGGGTTGCCGCGTGAAACTTCGGGGCGAACGCGAACCCGATCCCGGCGACCTCGATACAGCGCTTGATCACGTCGGGCTCGGCTTCGATCGCGATGCCGAGGGTCTCGAGCACGTCGGCGGAACCGCACCTGGACGACAGCGCGCGATTGCCGTGCTTGGCCACGACGCCTCCACACGCGGCGATCAGGATCGCGGCGAGCGTCGAGACATTGATGGTTCCGGCCCCGTCACCACCGGTGCCGCAGGTGTCGATGCTGTGCTCGCGACGCGGACACTCGAGAGGTGTGGCGCGGCTACGCATCGCGGAGGCGGCGCCGACGAGCTCGTCGACGCCCTCGCCCTTGGCGCGCAGCGCGACCAGGAAGCCTCCGATCTGGGCGTCGGTCGCCTGGCCGTCCATGATCTGCCCCATCACCTCCGCCATCTCGGCGCGTGGCAGGTGTTCGCCCGTGAGTGCGTGAGCAATGCCGCGAACGATCGGGCTGGTCATGCTCTCGCCAGGCGGAGGAAGTTTGCGAGCAGCGCCTTGCCAGCCGTCGTCATGATTGACTCGGGATGAAATTGCACACCTTCGAGCGGAGCCCCACGGGCCTTTAGCCGAACCCCCATGATCTCGTCCTCCCACGTCTTTGACGTGACCTCGAGCGTGTCGGGCATCGTCTCCGGAGCGATCACCAGTGAGTGATAGCGAGTGGCCACGAACGGGTTCTCGACGCCCGTGTAGAGCCCCTTCTCGTCGTGGAAGATCTTCGAGGTCTTGCCGTGCATGATGCGGGGCGCGCGCACGATCTTGCCGCCGAAAACCTGGCCGATGCACTGGTGACCGAGGCAGACGCCGAGGATCGGAGTCTGGCCGGCAAACGTCTTGATCACATCCATCGAGATGCCAGCCTCGTTGGGCGTGCAGGGACCCGGCGAGATCACGATCGCTTCGGGTGCGCGCGTGCGGATCTGCTCGATCGAGATCACGTCGTTACGTTCGACCGTGACCTCCGCGCCGAGCTCGCCGAGATACTGCGCGATGTTCCAGGTGAACGAATCGTAGTTGTCGATCAGGAGCAGCTTCACGACACGGGCTCCTGGGTCGCGGTCCGCGCCATCGCAACCGCTCGCAGCACGGCGCGCGCCTTGTTCACGGTCTCCTGATACTCGAGCTCGGGTACCGAATCGGCCACGAGCCCGGCGCCCGCCTGCACGTAGATCGTGTCCCCGTGACTGACGAGCGTACGGATCGCGATCGCGAGATCGAGGTTGCCGGTGTAGCTGACGTACCCGACAGCACCGCCATAAATGCCGCGCTGGTGTGGCTCGAGCTCGTCGATGATCTCCATCGCGCGGATCTTCGGAGCACCTGACAGCGTCCCCGCAGGGAACGCCGCACGCAGAACGTCGAGCCAGGTGCGGCCCTTCGCGAGCTTGCCGACGACGTGCGAGGTCATGTGCATCACGTGCGAGTAGCGCTCGATGACCATCCTCTCCGTGACCTGAACGGAGCCGACCTCTGCGACGCGACCGACATCGTTGCGCCCGAGATCGATCAGCATCAGGTGCTCGGCGCACTCCTTGGGATCCGCGAGCAGCTCCTCCGCCAGACGTTCGTCCTCGGTGACGGTCGCGCCGCGCGGACGCGTGCCGGCGATCGGACGTAGCTCCACGCGGTCATCACACAGTCGGACCAGCGTCTCCGGAGAGGCGCCCGTGACGCGCGCCTCCGGGAACTCGAGGTGGAACATGTAGGGCGACGGGTTGATCACGCGGAGCGCCCGATAGACGTCGAGCGGCCGCGCGCCTGCGACCGGCTCGGAGAACCGTTGCGACAGGACGACCTGGAACGCGTCGCCGGCCAGGATGTAGTCCTTCACGCGATCGACAGCGCGGAGAAAGTCGTCCTTGCTGAACGATGAGGGCGGCGCGCCTTCGTTACGGGCTTCCCCGAACCGCGGCGGAGTCAGCGATGGCAGGGGGCGCCGCGGCTTGCGTAATGTGGCGATCACCGCGTCGATTCGCTCGCAGGCCCGGGCGTACGCCGCTTCGGCACGCTCCGGCCGCGAGAAGTACGGCGTCGCGACGACCTTCAGCGTCTGGCGAAGATTGTCGAAGATCAGCAGGGTGTCTGTGATCACCATGCACAGCGGCGGAAGATCGAGTGCGGGTCGTGCCCGAGCCGGCAGCTCCTCGAACGCGCGGACGCAGTCGTACGAGATCCAGCCGACTGCGCCTCCCCAGAAGCGCGGCAGGCCGGGCACGTCGACCGGCCGCAGCTCACCGAGCACCTCGGCCAGTGCGGCGGTCGGATCCGGGGTTGGCCACTCCGCGGTGCGTGACGGGCCACCGCCATCGACGTCGTACCAGGTGACGCTCGCTGTCCCATCACGCCAGCGCACGGTCGCGCGGGGCGCCACGCCGACGAACGAGTACGCGGCCCACGTCGAGCCACCGACGACCGACTCGAGGAGGAACGAGTGCTCGCCGGCACCGAGAGCTGCGTACGCCGAGACGGGCGTATCGCCGTCCGCGAGGAGCTCGCGATACACCGGGATCAGGTTGCCCCGATCGGATGCTGCGAGGAACTCGTCGCGCGAAGGCGTATACATCGACGACGGTTATACCAGTCGCGGCGACAATGTCGCGCGTGGCCGGACCGCGGTATAGAAGCGCCATGCACCCTGCCCTGCACGCGACCCTCGCCGCTGTGGACCCCGAGATCGCAGAGCTGCTCGTTGCCGAGGAGCGTCGCCAGCGCGACAAGATCCGGCTGATCGCCTCGGAGAACTACGTTTCGGGTGCGGTCCTCGCGGCAACCGGATCGGTGCTGACGAACAAGTACAGCGAAGGCTACCCGGGCAAGCGCTACTACGAGGGCCAGCAGTTCATCGACCAGGTCGAGCAGCTGTGCATCGATCGCGCGAAGTCGCTGTTCGGCGCGGAGCACGCGAACGTCCAGCCGTACTCCGGTTCGCCCGCAAACCTCGCGGTGTACTTCGCGTTCCTCAAGCCGGGCGACACGGTGATGGGCATGGGGCTGCCCGCCGGTGGCCACCTGACGCACGGATGGAACGTGTCGATCACCGGCAGCTACTTCCGCGCCGTGCAATACGGCGTCCGCAAGGACACCCACCGCATCGACCTTGACGAGGTCCGCGAGCTCGCACTCAAGGAGAAGCCCAAGCTGTTGTTCGCGGGCGGCACCGCGATTCCTCGCACGATCGACTTCGCCGCCTTCGGCGAGATCGCGCGTGAGGTCGGCGCCGTGTTCGTCGCGGACATCGCGCACATCGCCGGGCTGGTTGCGGCGGGCGCACATCCCTCCCCGGTTCCGGTCGCCGACGTGGTGTCGACCACGACCCACAAGACGCTGCGAGGTCCACGCGGCGGCATGTTGCTGTGCAAGTCCACCCATCAGAAGGCGATCGATCGCGCCGTGTTCCCCGGCCTCCAGGGTGGACCGCACAACCACACCACCGCCGGCATCGCGATCGCGCTCAAGGAAGCGGCGACGGCGGAGTTCACCAAGTACGCGCATCAGATCGTCGCCAACTCGCGCGCACTCGCTGCAGCGCTCGTGGAGAAGGGCTGGAACCTGATCACGGGCGGCAGTGACAATCACCTGATCCTCGCCGACATGACGCCCAAGAACGTGTCGGGCAAGATCGCCGCCAAGGCGCTCGATGTCGCCGGCATGGAGCTCAACTACAACAGCGTACCTTTCGATCCTCGCAAGCCGTTCGATCCTTCCGGGGTCCGCCTCGGCACGTCCTCGGTCACGAGCCGCGGCATGCGCGAGCCCGAGATGAAGCTGATCGCGGGATGGATGGACCAGGTCGTCAACGCACCCTCGAACGCCGCACTACACGAGACCATCGCGGGTGAGATTCGCGAGCTATGCGCGAAGTTCCCCGCACCCGGAATTCTGATCTGATCTCGGCTACCATGATCTGATGTGGATCGCGTTCCGGCTGATCCTTGCGATCATCGGCTTCGCGATCCGGCAGCTCAGCCGCGGCAAGCAGCACGCGACCGATGGCGTCTTCGAGGGGATCGGGTACTTCGAGAAGGTCCTCAAGAACAAGCGACGGCCCGTCGGCTTCGTGATCGGAATGGAACGGCGGTCGCCGACGTGGCTACGCTGCCACGCGGAGAGCTCGGCCGACCGGTTCTTCAAGTGGCTCGGAGTCGCGAACGAGGTCCAGACCGGCGACGCGAGCTTCGATGATCTCGTGTACGTGACCTGCGATCACCCGTATATCCACGCACTGCTCATCGAGGCGCCGGAGCTCCGCGCCGCGATCCGGGCGGCGTTCGAGGAGGGTTACAAGCGGGTCATGTTCAACGGCGCGACGGTCGCGATCGAGCGCGAGGCCGACCATGAACCACTGCAGCGCGACTTCGAGCTGCTCAAGCGAATCCACACGGCATCCGCGCGGCTCGAGGATGAGGTGCCGAGCCGGCTCGGCGATCTGTTCCTGTGGAAAGCACTGCTCGTCGAGAGCCTGATCTGGGGCGTCGGGGGCTACGCGATCGGTGCAGCGATCGAGCTCTTCGTGCTCGATGCCGACGTTCACGTCGCGCACCGGCAGCTCATCGGGGTCGGGCTCACGCTGGCCGTGGCGGCCTTCGTCGTGTTGATTGCCCTGATCGTGCTCAGCATGCGCGGTTCGTCCCGAGGCCACCGCGTGATCGTCGAGAGCGCGCTGGTTCTGCTGATCGGGTTGCCATCCGCCGCGATCCAGATCGTGGGGGATACCAATCGCGCGCTAGATGATGCGCCCCCGACGGTCGTCACGCGCACGGCCAGCCAGTGCGAGGTGCGCGAGCATCGCCGCCGACGCAACCGCCGGACGTACTCGTATCATCTGTGGATCCAGCCGGCGCCCGAGCAGTCGCCATCGGTGTTGCCGCGATCGATCGAGATCACGCGCGAGCTGTGCACCGCGGTGGCGCCCGGTGCCAGTGTCGAGCTCACGATCGGACCTGGTCGCTGGGACCTCGCGTGGTATCGCCAGATCCGGGTTGGCGAAACGATGTGGATAGCGCCGTGATCTCTCCGTGCGGAACGGGTCAGCGGCGCTTCGTGCGCGCGGCCGGAACCTTCGCGGCGGTGCGCATCGCGACAACGTGATCGAGGATCCGGTGAGCCACCTCCGCCTTCGTACCTGCCGGGACCTCGATCGCGCCGCTGGTGTCGACGAGCGTCACGCGATTGGTATCGACGGCGAACCCGGAACCCGGCTCGCTGATGTCGTTCGCGACGACCAGGTCGCACTTCTTGGACGACAGCTTCTTCTCGGCATTGCCGATCACGTCATCGGTCTCGGCCGCGAAGCCAACGAGCAGCGGCGTCTTCTTGGTGCCGCGTCGCTTGCCGAGCTCGGCGAGTAGATCGGGGTTCTGCACGAGCTCGATCGTCGCCTTCGGTCCCAGCTGGCCGCGCTTGATCTTCTGCTTCGCTTCCTTCTCGGGGCGATAGTCCGCGACCGCGGCGGTCATCACGACGACGTCGGCGTCCTTGGTCGCATCGTTGAGCGCCCACTGCAGCTGGGTCGCGTTCTCGACGCTCATCGTGGTCACGCCGATCGGAGGCGGCACGGCGCTGGGTCCGAGCACGAGCGTGACCGACGCACCGCGACGCTGCGCGGCTGCTGCGATGGCGACGCCCATCTTGCCCGAGCTGCGATTGCCGACGAACCGAACCGGATCGATCGCCTCGTAGGTCGGCCCTGCGGTGACGACGACCCGCACTCCCGCGAGATCCTGGTTGGACAGGACGTGCGCCGCGGCCTCGACGATATCGGCGGGCTCGGCGAGCCGACCGGGACCGGTC
>JACCQV010000203.1 GCA_013813945.1 Deltaproteobacteria bacterium
ACACTGTTGCGTCTCGAATGCGGAGACGCGGTCCTTGGTCGGGTCGACGTCGAATGACACGTCCGAGGTCTCGCAGCTATCACCGGCGCCCGGCTCGCCGGCAGACACGCACATGCCGATCTCCTCGCCGGAGATGTCCTTGCACTCGAAGCCGGCCGAGCACGTCCACGGCGCGAAGCTCGGATCGCCGCCGAGGCCGCAGTGAGCGCCGTACCCGCCAGCAGTCGCTGCGCTTCGCTCGGCGAACGGACGCGGCTTCTGGATCGTGCGGCCGGAAGCGATGTCGTCGAGGGCGAGCTTGCGCCACGGTAGCTCGTCGTTGAGGTGCGGCGAGGATCCGACCTCGATCGCGTTCGCGCGAAACGTGGTGGCTTCGTCGTCGCCGAGGATGTGAAAGCCGGCGAGGCCGCGGCTCTGGTGGCAGCCCTGGCACGACATGGTGTCGAGCTTGCGGACGAGGCCGCCGGCGGACTTCACGAGGGAGAGCGCACCGTAGTTGACGGCGGCGAACGTCTGCTCGGGCTGCGGAAACGCGGCCAGGAAGCCGCGATTCGCGCCGCGCGCGAGTCCACGCGGCGACACCGAGATCGCGCGAGTCGCCAGGAACTCGGTTGGGACGAGTGCATCACCGCGGTCAACGGCAGCCGCGTTGGCCGTGACCCACGCGGCGAGCGCGGTCTTCTGAGCTGCGGTGAGGTCCGTCCGCAGCGTGTTGGGGAGGGGCTCGGCCGACAGCGTGCCACCGGTGACCCCGAAGATGCGCAGCAGATACTCGGCGTGACCGCCCATGTCGGCGCGCGTGACCGCAGGCCAGCGTACCGCCTGCAGGTTGATCTCGATCCGCTGCGGCGACTGATACTGCGCGAGCAGCGTCTGCAGTGCGCCGGTCTGTCCGCGGGCATCGCGCCACGCGCGCGCAACAGGCGCGCAGCTGCCGCCGCTCGCCGGCTGCTCGTGCACGACGTTGATGCTCATCGGCAACCGCGACGACCCTTGCGCGGTCGTGTACATCAGGCGGTAGATGAAGCGAACCTCGCCGCACTGATTCGGGGTGCGGTGCATGAGGTCGATGCGGTTGACGACGCCGACGAGCCGGAAGCTCGCCTTGTCCGAGCGCAGCCAGGCGACGTCGAACTGACGGTGTGAGTACGCGAGCCCGACGCCCGCTTCGCTGTCGCGGCTCTTGAACTCCGCGATGTCGGCGCCGAGCGTGGTCACCAGCGAGGCGAACCGCGTCGAGGAGGTCATCAGGGTCGAGTTGTTCTTGTCCTCGCCGCCCATGGCTCGATCGAGGCCGTAGCCGCTGGTCTCGAGCTCGCGCAGCACGGCAGGGTCGTTGATGAAGACCTCGGGCGCCGAGACCCGGGGGACGGCGCCGGCGCCGTCGCATTTGCCGTCCTCGCACACGGGGTCGGCCCAGTCATCGTTGATCTCCGGCTCCTCGTCCTCGCTGCAGGCACCGAGGCCAATCCCGGCGAGCAGGATGGCGGCCGCAGTGACGAGGCGACGCGGCGTGAGCATGGGGACAACCAGTGCAAAGGCTTCGCCAGCCCCCGACACGCTCAACACCCGGAATCGCGGCCCTTTGTGGGCACTGGCAAGTCGACTAGCCGGCGTCCGCGTTAGGTAGCGGGCGGTTCAGATTCCCCACCTGCAGAGTATGTTCGGGCGATGGCCCTCCGACCGCCCCTGTTCGTTGTTCTTTGCCTCGTCGCGTCATGCGGCAACAAGTCCGACAAGGCGACCCCGGACAAGGAGGCGCCGGTGGCGTCTCCACCTGCCGCGACGGCGACTCCTGCTACGCCACCGACGCCAGCACGCTTGCCCGACAGGGAGATCGCGGCCGGAATGATCGCCGCGATGACCGCACTGAGCGACCGGATGTGCGCGTGCGTCGACAAGACCTGCGCCGACGCGGTTGCAGCGGATGTCGCAAACTTTCCCCACGACATGACGAAGAAGTACGGGGACAGGCCCGACGTCGAACCCACGCCGGACGAGACCGCGAAGCTGGATGCGCTCGGTCAGCGCTACGGCGAGTGCCAGGCCAAGCTGAACCTCGCGAAGTAACGCTGCGGCGCGAGGCCACACACCGCTCGCGCTCGTGCGTAGCGCGCGTGCTAACCGGCGTACGATGCCGAGATGGTCCGCTCTCTCTCGTTGTGCGCCGCGCTGTGTCTCGCCGCTTGCGGAGGCACGCAGGCTCCTCCGCCGCCGGTGCACAACGAAGCACCACCCGCTCCCGTCGTCGTCGTCGTCGAACCGCCCCCGCCGAAGAGCGAGATGGAGGTCGCGTTCGCGAAGATGGAGCAGTTCGCGAACGAGATGTGTCGCTGCACCGACAGGACGTGCGCCGATCGGGTTCAGGCGTCGCTGACGCAGTGGGCCCAAGAGATGGCGAAGCAGGATAGCGAGCCCACGAAGCCTACCGAAGCGGACATGAAGCGGATGACCGAGGTCGGCCAGCAGTACGCCGAGTGCATGACCAAGGCGATGACGGCGCCGCCGTAGCGCGCACTAGCGGCGGCGCAGGTCGTCGATCGTGCCGGCGAACACGTCGAGGTCGACGTCACCCTTGATGCCCGAGACGCGGCCGGTCTTGCTGTACTGCCAGAACGTCCACGCCTTCCACGGTGCCGGAACACGCGGGCACTCCGCCGTGTAGTGCGCGAGCCACAGCTTCTGCGCCGAGAAGTCCGCGCCCCCGACTCGATCGCGCCAGAACTCGGGGCTCGTGTAGATGATCGGCTCGACGCCGAGCCGGTTGCGGACTCGCTCGACCCAGACCTTGATCGCACCGGCGATCTGCGCGGGACTCTTGCCGCCGGTCGCCTCGACATCGATCACAGGCGGGAGCTCGCCGCCGTCGCGTGCGATCGCCGCAATCAGCAGATCCGCCTGCGCGGTCGGGCTCTGCTCCGGCCGGAAGAACTGATAGGCGCCACGCAGCACGTGCGCTTGTTTTGCACCGGCCCAGTTCTCGGCGAACCGTGGATCCTCGACGGTCGTTCCGTCGGAGACGCGGATGAACGCGAACCGGATGCCCGCCTTGCGGACCTTGGACCACTGGATCTTGTCCTGATGGTACGAGACATCGATGCCCGGCGTGGTCGGGCCCTCGCCGCAGTCCGGCACGCCCACGGGGCCGTCGCCGCCAACGATCATCGCGACCATCAGCGCGGCACCCGCTCCGAGAACCGTGGCAATCAGGACCGCCGGCCAGCGTCGTCGCTTCCTTCGGACCACCACGACAAGGATAACGCGTCAGCGGGGCGTGCGATTCCCGCGGCTGCTACCCTCGTGTCATGGCGCTGCGGCTCGGCGGACTGGCCGACCTCGATCCGACGGCGGTGCCCTTGCCCGTCGGAACCGAGGTGACGACCCGCGTCGATCGCGTGCTCGAGAGTGGCATCCGCGAGAAGGGGGCGAGCGCCCGGGTCACGGCGGTTGACGGCGACCACGTCGAGGTTCTGTTTCTGGATGGCAAGCGCGCGACCTTCCTGCGCGCCGAGGTCGTTCCACGCAAGCTCGGGGTCGCGCGCTATGCCCAGCGTCGTGCCGCCGCCTGGGATCAGCTCCGTCCCTGTGTCGTGATCGATACAGTCGTCGGCTCGCGCGCCTGGGGCGTCGCCGAAGAGGGCTCCGACACGGACCACCGCGGCGTCTTCGTCCTGCCGATGGCATGGACCACCGGGCTCGTCGATCCCACGCTCGATCTCACCTCCGTGGATGGATCGGCGAGCTACTGGGAGATCGGAAAGGCGATTCGCCAGGCGCTGCGCGCGGATCCCAACACGCTCGAGATGTTGTTCGCATCGCCGGTCGTCGTCGACCCGCTCGGCGCCGAGCTCGTCGCGATCCGCCACACGTTCCTGTCGCACGAGATCTACGGCGCATTCGGCCGCTACGCGCTGTCGCAGCTCGATCGACTCGAGCACAACCAGCGCCTCGCGGAGCACCGCATCACCATCATCGGCTGGCTGCGTGATGATCCATCGCTCGAGCTCGGCGCCGCGGCGGAGCGTCTCGTCGACGCCGCACGCATCGTTGCGCCCACGCGCGCCGATGCGATCGCCCGCGCTCGCGACTACATCAAGCAGCTCTACCGGTCGATGTACGATCAGGGTGTGATCGCCGCGAACGACTGGTCGTCGCTGCGGGCCGTCGCAGCAACGGAGCTCGAGCTGCCGCGCGATTTGCGCCCGAAGAACGCCTACAACTTGATCCGTCTGCTTGACCTGGCGATCCGGTGGCTCACCGGCGAACCGCCGGAGGTGCGCGTCTCGGAGTCGCTGAGGCCCACCCTCCTCGCGATCAAGCGCGGTGAGGTTCCGATGCCCGACGTCATGGCACTCGCACGCGACCTCACGCCCCGGCTCGAGGCCGCCCGCGAAGCGAGCCCGCTGCCGCGTCACGCCGACGTCGCCCTCGCGGAGCGCGTACTTCGCGCCGCGCGCGAGGAGGCCGCTCGTCGGGCCCTGACCGCGACGCGCGGTCCGTGGGGCGCCGATGCACCACCTCCCCCGGAGGCACGCTTCGATGACTGATCCGTGGAGCGTCCTGAGCGCGAAGCAGCAGGAGGTCGCGCGCGCCTTCCTTTCGGTGCGCGACGCCGAGCGCAAGCACCTCGTGATCTACCTGTCCGGTGCGCACGCGTACGGCTTCCCGTCGCCCGACAGCGATCTCGATCTCAAGTGCATTCACATCGCACCGACCGCGAGCCTGGTCGGGCTCGACATCGTCGAGGAGCCCGCAGATCGCATCGAGATCATCGATGGCGTCGAGCTCGACTACGGCAGCAACGAGATCGCGCCCGTGCTGCGCGGCTGCATCAAGGGCAACGGCAACTTCCTCGAGCGGATCCTCGGCGATCTCGCGCTCGGTGGCGATCCGACGTTGCTCGCCGAGGCGCGTGGCCTGGTCAGGCCGCTGCTGTCACGCCGCTGTGCGCGCCACTATGGCGGGTTCGCGATGGGCCAGCTCCGCCTGTTCGATGAGAAGCCCACCGCGAAGCGCGCTCTCTACGTCCTGCGCACCGCTGCGACCGGCCGTGCGGTGATGGCTCGGGGCGAGATCATCACCGACGTCAACCGGCTCACCGACTTCGTGCCGCCCGAGATCACCGAGCTGATCGCGATCAAGCGCCTCGCCGAGAAGCAGCAGCTCTCGGCGGACGAAGTTGCTGCATGGCGACCGCGCCTCGTCGCCGCGATCGAAGCCGTCGACAGTGCCTGGCCAACCTCGGTCCTTCCGACCGACGCGCCGCCCGATGCGATCGCCGCACTGGATGCCTGGCTGCGTGACGTACGTCGCGCTCACTGGTGAGCGACTCCATGCGAAGCTCATCCCATGAGCAGAACCGCGATCCTGATCGGCTTGCTCGTCCTCGCCGCGGGAGCATGCGGCGATGACGGTGGCAGCGTCGACATCGACGCCGGCACCGACGCACCTCGGATCGATGCGCCCATCGACGCGGCGATCGATGCGCCCGGCGCTCGCCGGTGCGGAGCAACGGGCACCGGAACGGTGAACGGCACGGTGATGGGCGCGGCGATCACGCCGGTCATGCGCGCCTACCAGGTCACGACCCCCGGTCAGGGCACGGCGATCGTCATCGACGAGACTGGCGCGGGCTGCACCCCCGCCACCACGGGCGAGCACCTCGCGCTGCTCCTATGCGCGGTACCCACGGTGCGCACCTATCCGGTCGTCGGCGAGCAAGCCTTCGCCTGTCCGAGTACCAACAGCTTCGGGCTCGTCGAGCAGAACGGGGGCTCCGACTTCGCCGAGAGCACCGGCGGCACGATGTCTGTCGCCGACGTCAGCGGCGGCTGCACGGCCGGGACGTTCACGATCAACTACATGAACGAGCAGCTGACCGGGACCTTCGACGCCTACGTCTGCCCGTAGGTCAGTCGTTCTCGAGCTCGCGAGCGAGCGGGACGACCAGGATGCTGCAGCGAGCCTGGTCGACGATCTCCGCGGTGGTGTGGTGCGGAGGGCTGCCAAACGAGGCTCGCTGCGCGTAGCCGACGGCGAGCACGTCGGTGTCCGTATCCATGGCGTAGGCGACAATCGCGGCTCCCGGATCGCCGCTCGCCCCGATCATGATCGCGAGATCCGGCCCCTCTTCGCCGAGCTCGCGGAGCTGTGCGATTCGCTCTCTTCCCGCACGATCGAGAGTACGCGGCGCCACGTCGTGCAGCGGGATGAACCCCGACGCCTCGTCACGGGCTGCCGGCGCAGCCACGTGCAAGACCGTGAACGAGCCTCCCCGGGCGCGGATGTAACGCCGCCCGGCAGCGATCATCGGCCGCGACGCACGTCGGAGGTCCGTGGCGACCACCAGGCGCTCCGATCGCGATCGCGGGCGTGCGACCAGCACGGGTACCCCGAGAGCGTCCGCGATCGTCACGGCCGTCGCGCCCGCGTGTCGCAGGTCGCCGAGCACCACGAGCGACGGGCAGAGCTCCGTGCCGGCCTCGATCGCCGTCGCCGCCGCGGAGCCGATCCGGGTCTCGCCGGTGAGCCGCGGGTGCCTGACCAGCACGACGGAGGCCTCGTGCAGAAGGTCGCTCATCGTGCAGCGCTGCCGTCGCGCCTTGCGATCATCCTCGCCGTCGATGGTCGACAGGACGTGGAGCCCCGCATCGAGCTGCAGGGCGAGCTCGGATGCACGGTCGATTGCGCTCGTGCAGCTCCGCGGCTCGTCGAGGCAGACCATGACCGCCGACGATGCCGCGACCGTGGCGTCTACTTGGTGTGCCGCCGTGGCGGCTCCGTGCAGGCTCATGCTGCCTCCATCGGGACCACGTAGACGCTGCAGGCGCAGCCGTCGACGAGCCGCTCCGGCAGCCCAGGGGCGAGTCCCAGGCGCGCGTGCCACGGCCGGGGCCGGGCGCCGATGGAGACCACATCGGCGTCCGCGAGATCTGCAAGCCGCAAGATGGACTCCAACGTACGAGGTGAGCGAACCACGATCGCGTCGGCCTCGACGCTGGCGGAAGCCGCGAGCGCCCGGAGCCGAGCGAGGTGAGTCCCGCTCGTGGTGTCCAGTAACTCGGTGTCGTTGTGGAAGAACGTCGCGGCTTTGCCCAGCCGGCGCGCCAGATCGCACGAGGCCGCGAGCACGGGGAACTGGGCGTGGCGCATGTCCGTCGCGGCGAGCACAGGCTTCGCGGCGCGCGGCGCACGCACCATCAGCACGCGTACGCCGAGCGTGCTCGCGACTGTGATCGCAGTGCGCCCGGTTGCGCCGGCGTCGGGGCTGATGACCACGATGGCGGGCCGCGTGGCGCGTGCCGACTCGATCGCGGCGCTCGCAAGCGAGCCCGATCGCACGTGCAGGGTGGGCGCGATCCGGAGCTCGAGGCTGTCGAGGTCCTCGCGCAACCGCGCGGCCGCGCCCTCCGCGCCCCCCCAGCTGCGCCAGCCCGAGGCCACAACCCCGGTGATCTCCAGGGCGGCGCCGAGCGAGCTCGCAACGCTGGCAGCGCGCTGGACGGCGACGCCCGGCAAGCTGCCGAGCGTGACAACGAGGTGAACGGTCGTCGTGCGTGAACCTTCAGAATTCTCGTCAGGTTGCGGGGTCATGAGTGCAACGTAAGGCTGGAACGTAGTGTGGTCTATTTCGAACTTTCGACCTCAGCTGTCGAGAGAACAGACAGGTCGCTCAGTCCTTGTCGAGCCGCGCGCGCGCACGTTCGACCATCCGCGCGATACCGGGGTGCCGGATGGTGCGGTCGCGAGTGATCGCGAAGTAGGTCTCGACCAGGCCATCGAGCTTGCCGACGCGCTTCGCGGTGCCGAGGTCCGAAACCTCGGCGGCCAGCGCGGCGCGAACGGGAAACAGACCCCATCCGCGCAGCCCGAATGCACGCAGTGTTCCCGCGTCGTCGAACTCGCCGATGACGCGGACGCGCAGGTCGCGCGCGTTGAGCCACGCGTCGATGTCCTGGCGTAACCGCGTGCCGAGTCGGGGCAGGAGCATCGGAGCGCCAGCGAGGTTCTGCGGGAACTTGCCCTCGAGCTTGTTGCACGCTGCTGGCGATCCGAACATCAGCAGATCGGTCTCTCCGAGGGCGTGAGCGTGCAGGCGCAGCGATGTGCCTTGCGATGGCTTCTGGTCTGCCACCACGACGTGGAGCCGTCCCGCAGCGAGATCCGCGAGTAGCGCGTCAAAGCGTCCGTGCCGGACGTCGATCGCGGTGTCGCCGGTCGCGAACGCGCCTTCGACCAGGCGGCAGATGATGCTCTTCGGC
>JACCQV010000207.1 GCA_013813945.1 Deltaproteobacteria bacterium
CTCTCGAAGCGTGCAAAGGCGCTGCTCGCCAGCTCGAGCGTCACGAAGATGAGCCAGTCGTTCATGGCCGCCCAGGACTTCCTCTACGACAGCCCCGCGCTCGCTGCGCAGCCGCTCGATGGTCTCAACACGACTTACTACGCCCGCGGGATCGGCGAGGTGTACGCGCGGTCCGGTTGGGACAAGAACGCGACGTGGGTCACCATGAAGGGCGGCGCGTACACCGAGTCACACGCTCACCAGGATCAGGGCTCGCTCATGGTCTACAAGGGCGGCTGGCTCATCCACGACGCGAACACCATGTCGAAGTCGGGGCTCGCGCAGGCGACGACCGCTCACAGCGTCGTGCGCATCGACAATGCCGGCACGCCCGTCAAGCAGATCGTCAACACGTTCTCGAAGATGCAGACGCTGAAGAAGGGCGCGAACTTCGTGTACATGTCCGCGGACCTCACGCCCTCGTACAAGGGCAACGCCGCCGTCCAGAAGGTCCATCGCGACCTGCTGTTCGTCCAGCCGAACATCATCATCGTGTTCGACCGCGTGCAGACGCCGGGCACCACGACGCAGACGTGGCAGCTTCCGTCGCCAGTCGCGCCGGTCGTCAGCGGGAACACGGCGACGTTCACCAACGCGGGTCACAGCCTCAAGGTCCAGCGCATCAGCCCCGCGACGGCGACCGCCTCGGTCTACAACTACGCATCGACGACCGAGTTCACCGCGGGCTTCCGGTACGACGCGAAGGTCACCGGTGGCGACAATCGCTTCCTGCACGTCATGGGGATCGACGGCGCGGTGTCGTCCGCGGCCGCCACGGGCACGAGCGGCGTCACCGTCAACGTGGCGGGCGGCGGTCAGGTGACCGTCCACTTCAACCGCGACACCGCCGGTGCGACGGTCACGATCAACGGCGCGACGACGACCATCGGTGCGACGGTCGACGTGCTCGCCGAGTAGTCAGATCATTTCCATGAACATCGTCGTCGGATCCTCGAGGAGCGTCTTCACGTCCTGGAGGAACATCGCACCGTCCCAGCCATCGGCGAGGCGATGGTCCACCGAGATCGACAGGTTCATCAGGTGGCGGATGACGATCTGACCGTTCCGCACCGCGGGCTTCTCCTCGATCTTGTGGACGCCGACGATGGCGACCTCGGGGAAGTTGATGATCGGTGTGGCGAGCACTCCGCCGAGCTTGCCGAGCGAGCTGACCGTGAATGTCGAACCGGTGAGATCATCGCGCGTCGCGGTGTTGTTGCGGACGGCCTCACCGAGCCGATCGATCTCCCTCGAGAGATCGAAGATCGAGCGGAGATCCGCGTCGCGCACGACGGTGACCACGAGCCCGTGCGGTCCCTGGGCCGCGACACCGATGTGGTAGTACTTCTTGCGGACGATCTCCTGCGTGGTCTCGTCCAGGCTCGCGTTGAGCTGCGGCCACTTCTTCAAGCCCGACGCGATCGCCTTGATGATGAAGGGCAGGTAGTTGAGCTTGACCCCGCGCTCGGCCGCACGTGCCTTGGCGCGGTCGCGTACGAGGACGAGCTCGGTCATGTCGATCTCTTCGACGTACGTGAAGTGCGCGGCGGTGTGCACCGAGCGCGACATCGAGTCGGCGATCTTCTTGCGCATGCCGCGCAGCGGGATTCGCTCCTCCTCGTAGCCGAGCGCCGTGCGAGAGATCGAGACCGGCGTGGCCATCGTGGGCTGAGTTCGCGCGATCGCGGTGGTTGGCCCGTTGGTCTGATAGCGCTTCACGTCATCGGTCGTGACGCGGCCGTGCTTGCCGGTCGGAGGCACGCGGCCGATCTCGACGCCTAGCTGGCGGGCGAGGCGGCGCGTCGCTGGCGTCGCGAGCACGCGGTCGCGGCCCTCGCTGACATCGACGACCTGGATCTGGGCTTTGGCCGCGCCCGCTGCGTGCACCGGAGCCGACGCCGATCCATGGGATGCAGCCGGGCGATGCACAGGAGCCTGCTTCTTTTCGGCCGTCTCCTCTTCGTCGATGACGACGAGGACCTTGCCGACCGGACAGATCGAGCCGTCCTTGTAGTTGATCTTGGTGATCACCCCGGCGCGTGGCGACGGCAGCTCGACCGTGGCCTTGTCGGTCATGACCTCGACGATTGGCTGGTCGAGTGTGACGCGATCGCCTTCCTTGACCTTCCAGCCGACGATCTCGCCCTCGACAACACCTTCGCCGATATCCGGCATGTAGAAATCAAAGGACATCGCTACCACTCCAGGGTCTGGCGGATCGCACCGAGAACGCGATCCGCATTGGGCATGTACTCGTGCTCGAGACTGTACGGGAACGGCGTATCGAAACCGGTGACGCGGAGAATGGGCGCCTCGAGGTGGTGCATTGCA
Source organism: Deltaproteobacteria bacterium (assembly GCA_013813945.1). GTDB lineage: Bacteria > Myxococcota_A > Polyangia > Haliangiales > Haliangiaceae > JABFXX01. Next base: position 2,371 of record JACCQV010000207.1, read on the forward strand.
CGCTCCTGGATCGACGCGACCAGCTCGGCGCCGAAGCCGCACGTGCGGGGCGCCTCGTGGACGATC
>JACCQV010000216.1 GCA_013813945.1 Deltaproteobacteria bacterium
GACGGGACCGTCTGCGACCGCCGTCGGCGATGCCTTTGCCGTGGTGTGGCGCGACGGAAGCATGCAGGCGCCTGATGTTGCCGGGTCCGCCGTCCGCGCGCGGATCATCTATCCGGGCGGCAGCGGCGGCAGCAACTAGCCTCGATGCTGGTCAGGCAAGGTCGTTCGTGCACGTGTCACGTGGCACGTGCACGTCCACGTCCACGAACAGGCAACCGGGCCGGTTTGCACCCGATAGGCGCGGCATGCTCGACTACGAGAGGCTCGACGTCTATCGGCGCGCGATCGAACACCTCGCGTTCGTGTTCGGGTCGATCCCCAGCCTTCCGCGTGGCTACTCGGCACTGGTAGACCCGTGGCCGCGAGTCGGACCTGGCTGCGGCCAAGCAGCTCCTGGTCCGGGTGGTCTGCATGCCCGAGCAAGCCCTGCCGATGATCGTGGACGTGTACGAGCACGTGACACGTGGCACGTGCTCGACGCCGGAACGCGCTAACTGACCAACAATTACCTAGCCAGCGACTTCGTCGTCCGCGCGGTGATCGATGCCGAGTGCGCGCATCTTCTTGTAGAGATGACTGCGCTCGAGCTGGAGCTCACGCGCCGTGTTCGAGACGTGGTGGTCGTTGGCGTCGAGGGCGGCCATGATGATCTCGCGCTCGGCCGCGTTGACGAGATCCTTGAACGGCGTGCCGCGCGTGAACTCGGTCTTCACTGCCTTGACCCGCGGCAGCGCATCGCCGACGTCGGCCTCGGTGATCACCTCGGCGTCACCCGTGAGAATCACGAGCCGCTCGATGACATTCTTGAGCTCGCGAACGTTACCCGGCCACTCGTGCTGCATCAGCAGCGTCATCGCGGAGGGCGCGACCTTCTTGAGCCGGCGCCCGTTGTCGCTGCACAGCTGCTCGGTGAAGTGGCCGACGAGCGTCGGGATGTCCTCGCGGCGGGCGCGCAACGGCGGCAGCTCGATCGGGACGACGGCGAGGCGATAGAATAGATCCTCGCGGAACCGCGCGGCCGCGATCTCCGCCTGGAGATCCTTGTTCGTGGCGGCGACGACGCGGACGTCGACCTTGATCGTCTCTGCGCCACCGACGCGCTCGAGCTCGTTCTCCTGGAGAACGCGCAAGACCTTCGCCTGCGCGTTCGGATTCATGTCGCCGATCTCGTCGAGGAACAGGGTCCCACCGTCGGCGAGCTCGAACTTGCCGCGGCGCTGTTGGGTCGCTCCGGTGAACGCGCCCTTCTCGTGACCGAACAGCTCGCTCTCGATCAGCTCGGAAGGGATCGCCGCACAGTTGAGCTTCACGAACGGGCCATCCGAGCGCTTGGAGTGCTCGTGAATCGCGCGCGCGACCAGCTCCTTGCCGGTGCCGTTCTCGCCGGTGATCAACACGCGGCCCGTGGTCGGGGCAGTCTTCGCGACCTTGTCGAAGATCGCGCGCATCCCGACGCCCTTGCCGATCATCGCGAAGTCGATCTGGACACGACCGCGAAGCCGCGAGTTCTCGTGGCGCAGCCGGGCGAACGACAGTGCGTTGTTGACCGTCAGCAGGAGCTTGTCCCCGGACAGCGGCTTCTCGACGAAGTCGTGGGCTCCGGCCTTCGTCGCCAGAACCGCGGTCTCGATCGTCGCGTTGCCCGACATCATCACGACGACGGTCTCGGGGCTGGCGACCCGGATCTTCGGCAGGACCTCGAGACCGCTCTCGCCGGGCATCATGACGTCGAGCAGGATGAGATCGATGTCGGCCTCCGCGAGCTTGGCGAGGCCCAGGGCGGCATTCCCCGCTACCTCGACATGAAAACCCTCGATCTCGAGTGCACGGCGAACCGTGGTCAGGATGTTGGGCTCGTCATCGATGACGAGGATCGTCGAGCGCGCCACGGGAAGAACCTAGCAGATGCCCGTGCGGAATTGACTAACGTACCGAAGGCATTTAGGTTCCAGCCATGGGAGCCCTGAGTCGATCGATGGCTGCGATGGCTTTGTTGCTGGGCTTCGCCATCCTGGCCGCCAGCTGCGGGGACAAGCCGAAGGCGCCCGGCTGCAAGGGCGACAAGGACTGCAAGAACGGCCTCAAGTGCTCCGCGAACAAGTGCGTCGAGTGCACTTCCGACGCGCAGTGCGGCAAAGGCAAGAAGTGCAATCTGCAGTCGAACGCCTGCGTCGTGAAGCCCGAGTGCGAGAAGGACGATCAGTGCCAGGCCGGCAAGGTCTGTCAGGCCGGCAAGTGCAAGGCCTGCGCATCTGACGGCGAGTGCGGTCCCGGCGGTAGCTGCGATGCGGGCGCATGCAAGAAGGCGGCGAAGTGCACCAAGGACGAAGAGTGCGCTGACGACGAGGACTGCATCAGTGGGTTCTGCAAGAAGGCCGGCAGTGCGGGGACCAGCGACGGCGCCTGTCCGCTGTCGACGGTGTTCTTCGGATTCGATGACTCGAGCATCCAGGCGAGCGAGCGCGACCGGCTCGATGGCAATGCGCAGTGCATCGAGAAGCAGAAGGGCAAGGCCGTGTTCCTGTTCGGGCACACGGATACGTCGGGCACCGAGGAGTACAACATCGCGCTCTCCGAGCGGCGGGCGCAGTCCGTCGCGGATTACCTCGCCCGGCTCGGCAGCGACCCCGCGAAGATGCAGGTCGTGCCCAAGGGCGAGACCGAGCCAACGGGCCTCGGCGATGACAAAGATCGCCGCGTCGAGTTCAACTGGCGGTGAGGACGAACATGACGAAGCTCCCCCTCGTACTGGTGTTGCTGTCTGGCTGCTTCTGGGCCACGACGAAGAGCGAAGGCGATGCGATCCGCAAGGACGTCAAGTCGCTCAACGAGCGGCTCGCGGCGAAGGAGACCACCCTCGAGGGCAAGATCCAGGAGCTCGAGAAGGTGCTCGCCGAGTCCGCGAAGCTCCTCAAGCGGAACAGCGCCGACCTCGGTGCAGACGTCGACACGCTTCGCAACGATGTGCGGACCGCGAACGGACTCGTCACGGCGGTCAACAACGGAGTCAACGAGCTCAAGACCGAGCTCGCCAAGATGGTCGCAAAGGTCGATGGCCTCGAGCAGCGGCTCGCCCAGATCGAGAGCGGGAAGCCGAGCGCGAACTCCGGCCCCGATGATCTGTGGAAGCTCGGTTCGACCGCGTTCGAGGCGGCTCGCTACAACGAGGCAATCGACATCTTCAAGCGCCTGGTCACCAGCTTCCCGACCCACGCGCGAGCCGACGACGCGCAGTACTTCCGAGGGCAGAGCTACACGAACCTCAAGGACTGGGACAAGGCGATCGCCGCCTACCAGGCCCTCGTCGAGAAGTACGCCGACTCGGACCTCGCCGATGACGGCCTCTACTTCGCCGCGGTCGCCGCGCAGAACCTCAAGAACTGCACCGAGGCTCGCGCGTACCTCGGCGTCATCAAGTCGAAGTACGCGAAGGGCAACTCGGCCAAGGCCGCGGGCGAGCTCGACGCGACGATCAAGAAGGACGCGAAGAACAAGGCGAAGTGCACGTCGTGACGGCGAACGTCACGTCGTGACCGTCAGTGCGCCCCTGACCGCACGGGTCACGGCTCCTGACAGCGGCCTCACTTCGCGGCGGGCGCGGTCGGCGCGGCGGGCTTGACCGTCGCCTTCGCGGGCGTGGTCTTCGCGAGCAGCTTGCCGCCGAGCTTCTGGAACTGAGCGACGGCATCAGCCTTGAGCTCGTACGTGGGGGCCAGCTTCGAGTGGCACTGGTTGCAGCTCTTCAGCTTCTTCTCCTTCATCCACGTCTTCATCGCGTCCTTGGCAGCCTTCTGGCCGCCCTTCTCGCACGCCTGCTTGACCAGCTCGGTCTTGAAGTCAGAGCGCTGGCACTTGTCGGCGGCGTCGGCGGTCGGCGCCGAGACGGTCGACACCGTCGCGAACGTGAGGGCGCCGGCGAGCATGCCGACGACGAGGGTGGAGGAAGCGATCAACCCGAGCTTGGCCATGGAGGTGAGATCCTTTGAGCTACTGACGATGCCCAGACGGGCCTATTCATCCTCGTACGAACCCGAGTTCCGATGCAATCTCCGCGCGTTACCCATGACATCGGCCGAGTCGTTGACCGCCCCGATCGCGCAGATCGCGGCTGCCCCCGTCGCGTAGACCCCGGGGGCGTTCTCCGGGGCGATCCCACCGATCGCGACGACCGGGACGTCGCCCGCCATCGCGACCGCCGCGCGCAGGCCGGTGAGGCCCTGGACCGGATCGGGATTCTTCTTGGTTCGCGTCACGAACACCGGACCGAAGCCGACGTAGTCGGCCCCGCCCGCCCGCGCGAGGGTCACCTGCGCAAGGTTGTGCGTCGAGATGCCGATCCACAACCGAGCGCCCGCTACCCGCCGGGCGTCACGCAACGACAGATCGGTCTGCCCGAGGTGGACGCCATCCGCTCGGGCGGCGAGCGCGACATCGATCCGATCGTTGACGATCAATGCGGCTCCGGCCTCGTCACACAGCCGGCGGCAGGCCCGGGCGATTCGCACGAGCGCACCAGCGCCGACCGGGACGTCGGCCTTGATCCGCAGCTGCAGCACCCGTGCCCCCGCCGCGAGTAGCGTGCGCGCGAGCTCCTCGTCGTCGCGATCGAGGACCGCATAGAATCCGGTGAGCGCGTCGGCGATCTTCATCACCGCATCTGTAGCTCGAGTTGCTCGAGCTCACGTGCCTTGTCGCGGAGCTGAGCCGCGCGCTCGAACTCGAGATCGGCTGCTGCCTGCTTCATCTCCGCACGCAGCTTCTCGATCGCCGAACGCACCGAATCGAGGCTGTCGAGCTTCTTGAGCTCGACGCCGGCGAACCGTGTCGGCTTTCTGCCCTTCGTGGGCATCGGCTCCGCTGGCTGGACGTCGAGAATCGTCCGGCTTGCCGACTTCGGCACGATGCCGTGCTTTTCGTTGAAGATTGCCTGAACCGCGCGCCGGCGATTGGTCTCGCTGACCGCGAGCTGGATCGACTCGGTGTTCTTGTCCGCGTACATCAGGACCTTGCCGCGCAGGTTGCGCGCCGCACGGCCGATCGTCTGGATCAGCGAACGTTCGCTGCGGAGGAACCCTTCCTTGTCGGCGTCGAGGATCCCGACGAGCGAGACCTCCGGAATATCGAGCCCCTCGCGCAACAGGTTGATGCCAACGAGCACATCGAACTCGCCGCGCCTCAGATCGCGGATGATCTGGATGCGCTCGAGCGTGTCGATGTCGGAGTGCAGGTAGCGGACCTTGACCCCGATCTCCCGGTAGTACTCCGTCAGATCCTCTGCCATCCGCTTGGTCAGCGTCGTGACGAGAACCTTGTCACCGGCGGTGACGCGCTCGCGGATCTCGGCGAGCAGATCATCGACCTGGTGCGCGACGGGACGAACCTCGACCTCGGGATCGAGCAGGCCGGTCGGCCGGATGATCTGCTCGACCACCACGCCCTTCGCCTGCGCGAGCTCCCAGTCGGCCGGCGTCGCCGATACGTAGATCGTTTGCTTCGCGCGCTCGCGCCACTCGTCGAACCGCAGCGGTCGGTTGTCGAGTGCGCTGGGGAGCCGGAAGCCGAAGTCGACGAGCGTCTCCTTGCGCGATCGATCTCCGGCGGACATCGCGCTGATCTGCGGAACCGTCTGATGCGACTCGTCGACGACCAGCAGGTAGTCGGTCCCGAAGTAGTCCATCAGCGTCGGCGGTGGATCCCCGACGTTGCGCCCGGTCAGGTGGCGCGAGTAATTCTCGATCCCCGAGCAGAACCCCATCTGCTCGATCGACTCGAGATCGTACATCGTGCGCTGCTCGAGACGCTGCCGCTCGAGCAGCTTGCCCTGCGCCGACAGCAGCTCGAGCTGCTGCCTCAGCTCGATGCGGATGCTCTCGAGCGCTCGCCGCATCGTGGCTTCGGGCGTCGCGTAGTGCGAGGCCGCGAAGATCACGGTCCGCTCCATCTTGCGCTTGATGCCGCCGCGCAGCGGATCGATCTCCGCCATCGACTCGACCTGATCACCGAACCATTCGATCCGGATCGCGGTGTCGGCTTCGTATGCCGGGAACACCTCGACGCAGTCGCCGCGGACGCGGAACGTGCCGCGGTGGAAGTCGATGTCGTTGCGCTCGTACTGGAGCTCGACGAGCCGCCGCAACACGTCGTCGCGATCGACGGACGTGCCGACGTCGACCTCGCACGTCATCTGCGCGTAGGTCTCGCGGTCGCCGATGCCGTAGATGCACGAGACGGACGCGACGATGATCACGTCCTTGCGCGACAGCAGCGCGAACGTCGCCGCGTGGCGCATCCGATCGATCTCCTCGTTCACGATCGAGTCTTTCTCGATGAACGTGTCGGTCGTCGGGACGTACGCCTCGGGCTGGTAGTAGTCGTAGTAGCTGACGAAGTAGTGCACGGCGTTGTCCGGGAACAGCTCCTTGAACTCCCCGTAGAGCTGCGCCGCCAGGATCTTGTTGTGCGCGATGATCAACGTCGGCTTGTTGATCTCCGCGATCACATTCGCGACCGTGAACGTCTTGCCGGAACCGGTGATGCCGAGGAGGACCTGTGCCTCGTCGCCGCGCTTGATGCCGTCGTTCAGCTCCTTGATCGCCTTGGGCTGATCGCCCGCAGGCTGAAACGGCGATACGATCCGGAACGCCGACCCGCCACGCGCCGGCATCGGCGGTGGGGGCGACGTCTCGTCGGTTCGCTTGGCCTTCTTGCCGCGGTACGTCGACACGCCCCGCACTCTAGCGTGTTCCGGCAAGTGCGGCGATCAAGGCTTCATGTCCTGCATGCGCTTCGCGATGTCCTCTTTCGAGAGCTGCTCGACCACGGCGCAGATCGTCCACCGGTTTCCACCGACGTCCGTCACGCACGCACTCCGATAGCCATAGAACTGATTCTTCGGCTCCGTCACCGATGTCGCGCCAGCCGCCAGTGCACGTGCGTACGTCTCGTCGACCGCCGCACCACGATCGACGTACAGAGAGAGTGACGCCGGCATCGCTGGATGGTCGGGCATGGAGTCCCCGAGCATCACGACGGAATCCCCGATCCGTAGCTCCGCGTGGAAGACCGCCGTGTTCGGGCCGTCGTAGCGCTCGACGACCTCGGCACCGAACGCCTTCTGGAGAAAGCTGATCACCTTGGCGGCCTGAGGGACCGAGAAGCCAGGGGTCAGCGTGTGGTGGCCGGGCGGCCGGGGAAGACTGCGATTCATCTCGATGGTCATGGTGGAAATGTCCTTTCGCGATGGACCTTGGGCCCTGCGACTGACAGCCTTATGTCAGGTTTCATGCGAAGAAAGAGCAGGCTGTTCGCGCTGGCCGAGGCGCTCCGAGCAAGGCGGACCGGGGTGACCGCGCAGCAGCTCGCCGAGAGGTTCGGCGTCACGATGCGGACGATTTACCGCGATCTCGAGGCCCTCCAGGACGCCGGCATGCCGATCCGCGCGGACCGCGGCCGCGGCGGCGGCTACGCGCTCGACAAGAACTATCAGCTCCCGCCCATCAACTTCACCGCGCGCGAAGCCGCCCTCCTGATCGCGCTCTCCCGGCTCGCGATCGAGCAGCGCCTGATGCCGTTCCCCCAGGCGATCGAGAAGGCCGCGGACAAGGTGCGCGCTGCGCTCTCGACCTCCGCACAGCGCGAGCTGCTGACGCTCGTCGGTGAGCTTCAGTTGATCGGCGTCCCTGCCCTGCCCATCCCGGCGGCCGTCCGCGATGCGATCGAGACCGCGTGGTTCGAGTCGCGAGCGCTGCGCATCGTCTACGAGAAGAAAGCGTGGGAGCTGACGCCGCGCCTCGTGCGGATCCGTAGCCTCGTGTTCGATCGCCAGGTCACGTTGCTCAACTGCACGGATCTGGAGACCGGCAACGACCGCCAGTTTCGCCTCGACAAGATCAAGCAGGCGACGCTGATGGACCCAAACCCGAGCTAGGGAGTGTCCCTGAATCGGGTCATGTGGTTTCGATCGGTAGCGACGTGTCACCGCCGGAAAGTGGCGGTCTGATCGCTGGCGTGATCGAACGTCGGCATGGCGACGCGAGCGTGGAACAACGAGGAGCAATGGGCGCGGGTTGCTGGAGTGCTGGCGGCACACCCTCGTCGAGGGCGGCCAGGAAACGATGACCGACGGTTCTTCGAGGCAGTCGTGTGGTGGCGCCGCACCGGCGTACCGTGG
>JACCQV010000217.1 GCA_013813945.1 Deltaproteobacteria bacterium
CACCGCGACCACGTCGGCGTTGTCGGTCAGCCCGAAACCGGCGGTCCCGGTCACCCAGAGCTTCGAAGAAGGTGCGACGTGCACCACCGGACCGACCGAGGCGTTCACACCGTCGGTCGGTGGCCGCGGTCCTTCGTCGGCGGTTCCGCCCCAGGTCTCGGCACCGATCCGGAGCTTGTTGTGGAGCTGATAGCTAGCTCCCGCCGCCCAGCCGATCGCGAGGTCGACCTCGTCGATCACATCCGCGCCGACCTGCACGCCGACGATCCCGTTGGCGGCGAGCGTCAGCGAATCGATGTCGCGCGCGGCGACGACGCGCAACTCGAGTGGATAGATGCTGCGATCGGCGACCTTGCCCGCCTCGAGCGCCAGGGTCACATCGACCGGCCACTCCGCGCGGTCCGCGAACCGATACCGCGGGCCGAGCACGACGCGGTCGAGCGTGAGCCCGTTGCGTCCGCTCTGAACGAGCACGGTCGAGGTCGCGACATCCCAGTGCTCGCTGACGCCATGCTTGATCTCGATCCGATGCTCGAACTCCTCGGCGTAGTCCTCGTCCCAGGTGACCCGGCGCGCCGTGTGCCAGAGCTGAACCGACGTGGTCCCCTCGGGCTGCGTCGAGTACTCGTAGGTCTCGGTGAATGCGCGTACGTCGGCGTCCGCGGGCGCGGAAGCCGCGAGCCCGGGGACGAGGACCGCGTACGCCTTCATCCGGTCGAGATCGAGCCCTTGCGGAAGTGCGTCTTGCGCAGGTGAACGTTGATGCAGACGGGGCGGCCGGTCTTCGCGATCGCCTTGGCTTCCGCCAGCGTCGCATCGACGCGCGCCGGATCTGTCAGCTGGAGGCCCACGCCACCGTAGCCCTCGGCGACCTTGTGATAGTCGGTGCGCCGCAGATCGCAGCCCAGTGTCGTGCCGAGGATCTCGACCTGCTCGCGCGCGATCTGCGCCCACGATGCGTCATTACCGATGATCGCGATCGGCGCGACGCCGTGGCGAACGAAGCTGTCGAACTCGGCCAGCGTGTACGCAGACGAGCCGTCGCCCCAGATCAGCCAGACCTCGCGACCCGGGCGAACCAGCGACGCACCCAGTGCGAAGCCACCGCCAACGCCGAGGGTGCCGAACACCCCCGGATCGAGCCACGACAGCGGGGCGCGCGGCCGCACGATGTAGCTGGCAGTCGCCACGAAGTCTCCGCCGTCGACGACGAGCACAGCGTCGTCGGCCATTGCCTCCTCGACTCGCAGGAACAGGTGCAGCGGATCGATCAGCTCGCCGCGTGGCGCGGCCTTGGCCGTGATCTCGGCGTCGCGCGCGGCCTCCTTCGTACGCAGCTGATCGAGCCAGCCGCGCCAGCTATCACCGGCCGAGCTGATCCGATCCGCGAGCGCGATCAGGAAGTCGCCGGCGTGCATCTCGAGCGCGATGTCGGGCTTGCGGTTCTTCTTGAGCTCGTGCGCGGACAGGTTCGCGGCGATCAGGGTCGCGTGCTTGTTGATGCCGCGGCCGTAGCCGAGACGGAAGTCGAACGGGAAGCCGCAGACGATCACCACGTCGGCTTCCTTGAGTGCAGCGCCGCGGTTGTGCCGTAGCTGGAGCTCGTGGGTGCGACCGAGCAGGCCGCGCGCGGTGCCTGCGAGGAACACCGGCGTACCGAGCATGCCGAGGGCGCGAGCGAGCCGGCCCGGATCCTTGCAGTTGACCATCGTCTGGCTGCCGACGACGATCACCGGCTTTTGCGCGCCCTTGAGTGCGGCCGCGGCCCGATCGAGCGCAGCGTTGTTGTTGCCGAGGCTCGGCATCGCCGGCAGGTGCACCTCGGGCCACGTCGGCGCGCGGAACTGCTTGTAGAGGTGACCCTTGACGTAGAGCTCGAGCGCCTTCGCGCCGATGCCCTTCGCCTTGCCCATCCCCGTCTCCTTCTCGTACCAGCTGCGAACCACCTCTTCGGGGTAGAGCAGATCGACCGGCACCTCGACAAACACGGGTCCTGGCACGCCCTCCATCGCGATCTGGCAGGCGCGCTCGACCGTGGGCGCGAGGGCCGGCACGGTCTTGACCATCACCGCCCACTTTGTCATCGACTTCATGATCGAGAGCTGATCGATGTCCTGCAGCGCGCCGCGACCCTTGAGCAGCGTCGCGGTCGAGCCGCCGAACACGATCATCGGCGTCTGGGCCATCTGCGCGTTCTTGATGGGCGTGGCCATGTTCGTCACGCCGGGCCCCGCGG
>JACCQV010000222.1 GCA_013813945.1 Deltaproteobacteria bacterium
CGGTATCATGGCGATGCGCGATGTTGATCGCGTAGTCGATGCCGAGCCCCAGCGTGATCGGCAGCGCAACGAAGTCGAGGAAGTTGACCTTGATGCCGATCAACGCGCACACCGCGACCATCAGCAGCGAGCCGGCTGCCGTCGAGATCAGGACCGCGAAGGCCCGCCGGTTGAAACCGACGAGCAGGACCACCATCACGATCAGACCGATCGTCGCGACCGCGGTGACCAGCGGACCATCGCGCTCGATGACGGTGACGATGTCCGCGAAGATCACGCTGGCCCCGGACGTGGTGACCTTCTCGCCGTCGCTCAGCTGGAGCTCGCGCACGGCGTTCGCGAACCGGATCAGATCGCGGCCGTTCCACTCGTCGAGAGAGTTCGCTGGACGGATCTCGATCAGGTAGCCCAGGCGACCGTCCTTCTCCGTGAACCGCTCGCGCAAGCTCAGCGGGAGGCTGGCAAGCGTGATCTCGTGGAGGTCGTCGGGTGGGCGCAGCTCCGCGAGCGTGGTGCGCTCCTTCTCGTCGAGTGCATCGAGCGCGCTATCGAGGAGCTCGCGGATCTCGGCGAGGACGGCGAGCTTCTTCGGCTGGTCAGCGGGGACGAAGGCGTTGATCGACCAGATGTCACCGATCGTCTGCTTCTCGGGCGGCAATCCAGCATTGATCTTGTTCAGTGCCTCGACGATCAGCGGCACCTGATCGATGCGATCCGCCGCGATCACGGTGCGGCCGGTGATGCCTCGACCGAAGCTCTTGTCCGAGACTCCCATCCACGTCCGCGCGATGACCGCATCCTTGCCCTCGGAGCGCAGCTGCTTGATGTCGTACTCGAAGGGATCCGCGGCGATGTAGCGCGCGACGATCAGCGTCGAGCACGCAGCCACGATCAGCGCGACCGCGACGACCACGCCCGAACGCCGGAAGCCGAGGATCTTCACGAGCACCGAGCCGACGATGGGATCCCCCAGGAAGATTCGCGTGTGCCGCCCCCAGCGCAGGAGCAGGGCAGGGAGCAGGACGTAGGACGCGATCCAGATCAGCAGCATGCCGACCGCGCCGATCAACGCGAAGTCGGCGAAGCCCTTGAAGCTGGTCGCGGCGAGCGAGCCGTAGGCGATCGCTGCGCCAAGCGAGGCGATCGCGGTCGGCCGCAGCGTGCCGACGATGGACTTCGCAAGTGCCTCGTCGAACTCGCCGCGCCGGCGCTCCTCGAGGAACCGCGAGATCAGGAGGATTCCGAAGTTGACGCCGTTGCCCGCGATGATCGCACCCAGGAAGGCGGTCGCGGCGTTGAGGTGGCCGACGGTCAACGCGGCCGCACCGAAGGAGATCACCGTCGCGACCACGAGCGTGCCGAGCAGCAGCACGAGCAGCGTCGCGCTGCGGAAGTAGAGCGCGAGGAGCGCGGCAACCAGGAGGCCCGTGATCAGACTCGACATCAGCATGCCCGTCGCGATCGCACGATGTTCGGCGACCGCGGTGATCACGCTGCCGGTGAAGCCGATCTTCACGCCGGGATGCGCGGCTGCCACGCGCGACCGGATCTCGTCCAACGCCGAGATCAGCTGCTCGCCACGCTCGGCGTTCGTCGAGCGAAATGGCAGGCGGATCTGGATGATCGCAGTGGTGCCGTCCGCGCTGACGTTGCTCAGCCGATCGAGCTTCACCTGTGCGTCGCGACGCCGCGCCTGGAGCTGCTCGAGCTCCTCCTTGTCCGTGGTCTCGGCGGCGGGATCCTTGTCGTCGTCGAGATCGATGAACAACGGATTCGCGGTGAGCTTGGCCTGCTCGATCCGCCGGGCCAGTGCATCGCGCGCGCGAACAAGGTCGTCGAGCGGGACGAGCAGATGGCGGTGTGCCTCGAGGAACGCGCGGATCTCGATCTGGTCGGTCGTGACGTGCTCGACGAGCGTCGGTGGCAGCGCCCGGATCCCTTCGGCGAGCGCAGTCACCGCAGCAGCGCGATCCGCAGGCGTCGCCGCCTCGACGATCACGAGCGCGGTATCAGAGGCTTTGACCCGCGCCTCGAGCTTGCGGAGGTCGCGCACGGCCGGTGCGTCCTGCGGCAACAGGTACGAGAAATCGGCGCGCAGCGGCAGGTGGAACAGGACCAGGTAGATCCCAGCTCCGAACAACAGAAGATGCGCGCAGATGATCGCGATCGAGTGTTGTTTCAGCCACGCGACGTAGCGACGCGCGAGGAGGTCGGGACGTGGCACGCGGCGCTACTATGGCACCGCGCGGACCCGTGTCACGAGACCGGACGAACGCGTTTCGCGCGCCCGGTGCGCTCGGGACGAGAGCCTTCGGCCTTCGCCTTGCGCTTCGCCTTCTTCGCTTCACGCGGCGGATCGAACGGGGACTCGTAGTTTTCTTGCATCTCGGGCGCCAGCGCGAACGAGGCGACCTGACCGGCGGCAGGCGATTCGCGCCCGAGCTCGGCGACCGTCATCGCGGTGCTCGGATCGACGGCGCGGCCATCGAGGCGAACCTCGAAGTGGAGATGCGGACCTGTCGTGCGACCGGTCGAGCCGACCTGACCGATCTGCTGCCCCGCGGAGATCGCGGTGTCGAGCGTGGCTTCGATCCGACGGAGGTGGCCATAGCGCGTGACGACGCCGCCGCCATGGTCGACGTAGATCACGTTGCCATAGCCGCCCTGACGACCCGCGAACACGACGACGCCATCGCCCGCTGCGAACACGGGGGTCCCCGACTTCGCGCGGATGTCGTCACCGCGGTGGAACTTCTTGCGCTTGCGGATCGGATCCTCGCGCCAGCCAAAGCCCGAGGTCGCCCACGTCGACTGTGACGGCGCGACAGGTTGGGCGCTGAGCACGGTGAGATCGGGGATCCGGAACCCCGTGAGCTGCGCGATCCCGGCGAGCCGCTCGGTCGCGCCGTGCAGCAGATCCCGGACGCCGAGCCGAAACCGGATCAGCTGATCGACGACTGCGTCCGGAACGACCTCGATCTCGAAGGCGGTCGCGAGCTGCGCGAGCAGCCGTGCAGGGCTGACCATCTCGGCGGGGTTCAGGACGGGCTCGACGGGCGCGCGCGCCACGGACGATCCGGGAACGGCGGCGAGGAGGCCGAGGACTGCGACTGCGCGGAGGGTTGTCATGCGTGATTGAAGGAGGGCCAGTTTTTCTCGATGAACCCCTCCGCAGCAATGTAGGCATTTGGTTATTCGTTCTCGTGTGAGCCAATGACAGAATGTGCGCGCGTGAAGTCTCGTTGGATCGTCGTTGGCATGCTGCTCGTCGCAGCGTTCGCGTTTGCGATGTCGGTGTGGGGAGGACGTTGGTGGTCGATCGACGACGTCACGATCGGACCGTTTGGCTCGACGAGCTGCTTCGGCGGGGGTGAGTGCAAGCGCGGTGACCTCGGTTGGATCGAGGGCGCGTCGGAGCGATGGATGCGCGCAGGTATGGCGACGTGGGCGGGCGGCGTGCTGACGATGCTCGCGCTGCTCGGCGTTGCCGGTGCGGTCGCGGCGCGTCGCGTACCGCGGCTCGCGGCGAAGATGACGCTCGTCTCGATCGCGACCTCGCTGGTCGCGGGGATCTTGTTCATCGCGCAGTACCCCGGCGTGCCGGGCGCTGCGGTCGATCGTGGGATCTGGCTATTCGTCGTCGGTGTGATCACCGGACTCGTCGCCATCATCGCGGTGCTGCGGGGGGCGCGACGATCGGAGGTGCATTGACGGCTGCGCGCACGGCTGCGCTCGCCGCCTCCGCATCATCGAGGCGCAGTGCGGTCCGCGCCATCGAGCGGAGGACGAAGAACGCGAGCACGGTGAGCGCGATCGGGATCAGGATCATCATGCTCGCGAGCTCGGCATGCCCTTCCACGCGGAGCGGAGCCTGCGCGAACACCGCGAGGTCGTAGGCGCCGTGAAACGCGACCGCGAGCAAGTAGCCGCCGAGCAGACCGAGGCCCTTGCCGTCGAACCGCCGGCGAGCCGCCATCGCCCCGATCATGCCGGTCCACATCGCATGGCCAGGCACCGCCAGGAGGGCGCGTGCCACCCACACGTACAGCTGACCGTCGAGGGTGGTCTGGTTCAGTAAATATCCTACGTTCTCCACCAGCGCGAAGCCGAGACCTGCCCGACTGGCATAGACGATTCCGTCCATCCGTTCATCGAGCTCGGGCTTGCGCCAGACGATCCAGTAGACCACCGCGATCTTGCACGCCTCCTCGACGGCTGCAGCGACGACGAACGCGTTGAAGCTCGCCCCCTGGTACGTGTACGGGGGGCCGATCAGATGGGCGACGCCCTCGATCAGCTGTCCTTCGATGATGATTGCGGGAATCACCGAGAGCATCCCCGCGAACGCGACCAGCCGGCGCGTCCTGGCGGGCTCTGGCCGCTTGCGGTCGAGCCGGTCAACGATCCACATCGCCACGAGCGCTGGGATCACACCGGAGAGTGCGACCTGAACGTTTGCGTTCACGGAGCGCTCAGTATGCCCACGAAATGAATGCCGTTGTCGACGGGGCGGCGGCTTGACACATCACCGTAAGGGGCCGATCCTTGTGACGTGGCGCCGCCGGAGCCCACTGCGGGCGTCCCCACGCGGGTCGGCCGTTACGAGGTGATCACTCACCTTGCGACCGGCGGTATGGCGCAAATTTATCTCGCGCGACAGTCGGGTCTCGGCTCGTTCGAGCGTCATGTCGTCCTCAAGACGATCCTTCGCGAGCGCGCCAGCGATCAGCGGTTCGTCACGATGTTCCTGGACGAGGCAAAGCTCGCCGCGACCTTGAACCACCAGAACGTCGCGCAGGTCTACGAGGTCGATCAGGCGGACGGCGCGTACTTCATGGCGATGGAGTACGTCCATGGCGAGAACGCCAGGGCGCTGCTCGAGACCACGCTGCGCCGAGGCTGGACGATCCCTCTCGAGCTGGCGATCATGATCATCAGTGGCGCCGCCGCCGGGCTTCACCACGCACACGAGCGGCGCGGCAAGAATGGACAGCCGCTCAACATCGTCCATCGCGACGTGTCGCCGGCGAACATCATGATCGGCTACGACGGCAGCGTGAAGGTCCTCGACTTCGGCATCGCGAAGGCCGAGGAGCGCGCGACCAAGACCGTCGGCGACACGATCAAGGGCAAGTACGGCTACATGTCGCCCGAACAGTGCAAGGGCAAGCCGATCGATCGCCGCGCCGACATCTTCGCGCTCGGGATCTGTCTCTACGAGC
>JACCQV010000241.1 GCA_013813945.1 Deltaproteobacteria bacterium
CGACGAAGTCGATGTCGCGGTCGAGCCTGCAGCGGAGCGAATCCTCATCCCCGGCAGCCTCGAACTCGCAGCCCGCCTCGTCGGCGGCGGAGACCTGCTTGCCCTTGGTCGGGAACGTCAGCACGACGCGGTTCCCGTCGATCCGCCACGTCCCCTTGAACGGCAGGTCGAAGACCTGGCCACCGCAGCTCGACTTGACCCGGATCCGCACCACGCGATCGCGCGTCGCCGTGAACCGGACCTCGGGCTTGTCGCACGACGTCCCCGTCTGCTCCCATTGCCCGCCGAGCCCCATCAGCCGCTCGTAGCTGGTCGCTCCCTTGCGGTCGAGGCCGCCCTTCGTGCGGAACGTCGGATCGGCGCGCAGCGATGCGAACGCGGGATCGAACCGGGCCTCGACGAGCCACTCGACCGCATCGGGGCGCGGCGAGCCGGCGAGCGTCGTCAGCGCCGCAAGCGCTTCGGCCTTCGACTTCGCGGCGTGCGCGGCCGCGATCCGGTACTGCGCTTCGGAGTGCGCGGCGTCGACAGCGATGACGGCCTTCCACGCGGCGAGCGCCTTGGCTTTCGGGGCCTTGCGCGCGGCAGCAACCGCCTTGGTCAACGCCGGAGCTTCGCGCGGTGCGGTCGCCGCCGGCGGCGTCGGTGTCACCGCGTTCGGATCGGGGAGCGGGGTTGCCTGCGCCGGCCGCCCGAGATCGAACGCGACGATGTCGATGACCTCCTTGCCCATGCGGCGCACCGTGTACGCGACTGCGACGCGGTCGTCGTACTGGCTGGCGTACACGTCGACGACCTTGCCGATCGGATCCATTGCATCCCAGGTGACGACCTTGTCGCCGGTCTTGCGCGTCACCGTCAACGTGCGGCTGGCAGCGGTCGCGGCGAAGTTGGCCTTCGCTCCGCGCTGCACGATCGGATCTTTGATCGAGAGCTTGGCGACGATGTCCGCTCCTGCCTTCTCGCACGCCGGAGAACCCTTCGCGGCGCCGGCGGTCACCACCAGCGGAGTACAGACCTTGTCCGAGTTGACCAGGTACGGACGATCGACGCCGGAGAATCCACCGAACGTCTCTGCCGCGGCGGGGCCGGCGGTCACTGCGAGGAGGCCGGCGGCCAGGAGGACGCGCATCGTCATGAAGACGTGATAGCGCGGATTGAATTCACGCGCCCGAGCCTGGGCGGGGCCGACCTCACGCGGGGGGCCCTGGAGCTCTCGACTGGGTCGGGGATCCGCTCGGTGGAGGACTGCGGCGCGGCCTCGCCGTTTGGGGTAGGTTTCGCATAGTGGCGAATTTGTTCACCCGGGCCAGTGCCGCGATCGATCGCGGCGTCGTGCGCTTGATGGAGCGTCGGATGGCACCGCGGACGCCGCGGATCGATCCAGGCGATGCGCGGGTGCGGCTGGTCGAGCTCGCCACCGCATACAGCGAGGACACCCTCGGATCGCCGAGCCGGTTCTTCCCTGCCCCGCCGCCCGCGTCGATGACGTTGACGCCGCAAGGAGACGGTCCGCTCGGCACGCACGTCGTCGACCTCGCGTGGCCGTCCGAGTACGCGCCCTTCCACCCGCTCGCCCGCGACCTCCACCTCCGCGCCACCGAGAACCTGACCGCCCATGCGCGATCGTGGACGAGCGGCAAAGGGCGGCCGACGATCGTGTTGCTCCATGGCTGGGGCGGCGGCAACCACTGGGTGACCGCGCGCTCCTTCATGGTCCCGTACTGGCTGCGTCACGGCTTCGACGTCGCCGCGTTTGTGCTGCCGTTCCATGGCGATCGCGCACCGGGCACGTCGGTTGCGAGGTCGGGCGCTCTGTTCCCCTCACCGAACCCGCTGCGCACCAACGAGGGCTTCGGCCAGGCGATCTTCGATCTGCGCGCACTCGCGACGTTCCTCCGCTCGCGCGGCTCGTCGGCGATCGGAGCGATCGGCATGTCACTCGGCGGCTACACCACGTCGTTGTGGGCGAGCATCGCGGGGCCCGACGATGCAGGGGGACTCGACTTCGCGGTCGCGATGATCCCCGCGG
>JACCQV010000245.1 GCA_013813945.1 Deltaproteobacteria bacterium
GTCCTGATCTATCCGATCGTGGATCTGACCCTCGCATCCGCATCGATCGATCGACACGCCGAGGGCTATCTGTTGACCCGCTCGATGGTCCACTGGTTCCGCGAGCACTACCTGCATCCCGAGCAGGACCGGCGCCATCCGTCGCCGTGGTTCTGGACGGATCTCACAGGCTCTGCCCCCGCGATCGTGATCACCGCGGGCTACGATCCCCTGGTCGATGAAGGCGATGGCTACGCCCGTCGCCTGGCGGAGGCCGGGGTCGCCGTCCGTCACCGGCCGTATCCGTCCCTGATCCACGGGTTTCTGAGCCTCGCCGGCCAGGTCCGCGCCGCCCGTGCTGCCACCGACCAGATCTGCGCCGACATCGTCGAGCTTTTGGCGTCCAGCTGACACCCGGTGCTAGGCTGTGATCGGTGAGCACTGTGCTGATCGCACTGGCTGATGTGGGCCCGGGCGTGCAGCTCGAGGAGCTCCTCGTCAAGGCTGGCGCAAAAGCCCACTGGGACGCGGCGCAAGCGGACGGTCCGCGCGGCGGGATCACGACGACCGTGGTTCTCGTCGATGCGGATCATCTCGGCAAGCGGCTCGCCGAAGTGGCCGCGCTGTGGCGCGAACTACCGTCGGTACCCGGAGTGGTCGCGATCGGCTCCTCGCCGACCGCACGCGAACAGGCTCCGCACGCACGCGTCACCCTGGTCTCGCCGATCGCACAGGTGGCGACCTTGGTCGCAGCGATCAAGGAAGCCGCGAAGACCCGGCTCGCGGCGGGGATGCGGTGGCCCGTGCTGCGCGCAGCCGCCGGCCTCCCTCCGGCCGCAGAGACCCCGAGCGTCTGGCCGCAGACTCTCGCGGCGGCGCGTCAGGTCGATATCGAGATCCCGCGAACGGCGCTGCGCTGGCACGTCGCGCACTACGTGACCCCGACGGAGAAGCTCGACCAGCTGCGCAGCGAGCGTGTGCTGACCGTCCCGGAGCTCGCGGGCTCGAACAAGATCGACGGCACGCTGACGGTCCAGAGCCTCGTTCGCGCCGGTGTCCTGGACCCGCAACCGATGGCGCGCCTGCTGTGGACCTTGTCCTCGATGGGGGCGATCGACTTCACGCCCGAGGTCCGCGATGTCGCGACGGTGCCGCGCCGCGCGCTTCACGAGATCCGTCAGCACGTGCGTGCCCGTTCGAAGCGGCTCGAGAACAGCACGTTCTACGACGTCCTCGAGCTGACGCCGCTCGCGGAGTATCCCGAGATCGAGGAGGCCTACCGGCTCGTGGCGTCGAGGTACTCGCCGAGCTTCCTCGGGCAGTACGATCTCGCAGAGATCGCGCCTCTCGTGCAGCCGATGTGGGAGCTCGTCGAGAAGGCGCGCTCGGTGCTCGTCGATCATTCGGGACGCGGCCGCTATCACGACTGGTTGCGGCAGAAGCTGCCGGAGCTCCGCACGGTGTGGGCGATCGATCCCCCGCAGGTCACAGCGGCAGCGAGTGCATTCACGCGTGGCCAGACGGCACTGGGTGAAGGAGACGTCCACAAGGCGATGAGCGAGCTCGCCTCGGCGTGTCGCAACTTCCCCGGCCATCCCGATTACGAGGCCAACCTGGCGTGGGCGCGCTACCGCGTCCAGGTCAGCTCGGGCCGCGACCGGGTCGAGGCGGCGGTGAAGGAGCGCAGCCTCGTCGAAGCAATCCTGATCGGCAGCCGGCCCTGGCCGCGGGCGCTGCTCGCGCTTGCGTTGCTGTGTGCGGCCAGCGGCGACGCCGATTCGGCCCGCTGGCACCTGGCCCAGGCCCTGCTCGTCGCTCCGAACCTTCCCGCCGCGGCGCAGCTGGCCAAGCGGCTCGGCATGCGTTGACGATATAGTCAGCGCGTGAACGGGCCCGGGATCGAGGATCGCCTCCATGCGGCAAGCGCCGGATCGATCGAGGCGGAGCTCGTCGCGATCGCCGTCGAGCAGACCGAGACCGAGCACGGCGCCCTGTTCGTCTGGGACAAGGAGGCGAAGGGCCTCGCACTCGTCCACCACGTCGTCAACGGCGTCACCGTCACGCTGCCTCGGATGGTCAAGAAGGAAGCGAGCGAGAAGGCCGGCATCGCGCTGCACGTGTTCGAGAACGATCAGCCGTACCTGTCCTCCGACACCTCGCGCGATCCGCTGTACACGCGCTATCTGATCGACGTCGGCTCGATCGCCGCCACGCCGATCCGCTACCAGCGCCGACCGATCGGCGTGCTCACCGTGTCATCGCGCGATCCCCGCGGCATCGATGCGAGTGTGCTGCGGACACTGACCGCGATCGCCGAGGTCGCCGCCCCGCTGCTCCGCCGCGCGCAGGTCGATGCTCTGTCGCGCGCAGCGACGGGCCGGCCGCTGATGATCAAGGGCCTGTCGCCCGCGTGGCACGATGTCGAGCGCAAGCTGGAGCTCGCCGCTCCGACCAATGCTCCGATCTTGATCCGCGGCGAGAGCGGCACCGGCAAGGACCTCGTCGCGCGCGCGATCCACTGGAACAGCCGGCGCACCGAGAAGCCGTACGTCACCGTCAACTGCGCAGCGATTCCCGAGACCCTGCTCGAGAGCATCCTGTTCGGTCACGTCAAGGGCGCGTTCACCGGTGCGAGCTTCCAGAAGGTCGGCGAGTTCCAGAAGGCGAACGGCGGAACGCTGTTCCTCGACGAGGTCGGCGAGCTTCCGGTCATGCTGCAAGCCAAGGTGCTGCGCGCCGTCGAGCAAGGCGAGGTGCAACCGCTCGGTTCCAACGATCCACCGGATCGCGTCGACGTCCGGCTGATCTGCGCGACCAACCGCGACCTCGAGGCGATGGCTCAGCTCGGGACGTTTCGCGACGATCTGTTCTATCGACTCAGCGTCATGACGCTCGATCTGCCGCCGCTCCGCAGCTACAAGAGCAACCTCGAGACGCTCGCGAACGTGTTCCTCGAACAATCCGCGGCCTCGCATGGCAAGCCGGCGCCGCGGCTCGGGCCGTCGGTGCTCGCGCAGATGATGGCCTACGACTTTCCCGGCAACGTGCGCGAGCTCAAGAACACGATCGAGCACGCCGTGATCCTCTGCACGGACGACGAGCTTCGCCCCGAAGATCTTCCGCGCCCGCTGCTGTCCGGCTCGACTGCGAAGCCGCTGGGCAAGCATGCGAAGCCCACGCAGTTGACGCTCGACCAGGCGCGCGAGACGTGGCTCGAACCACTCGAGCGCCAGTACCTCACCGACCTCCTCGCGAAGCACGGGGGCAACGTCAAGGTGGCGGCCAAGGCTGCCGGCATCAACACCGTGACGCTGTATCGCCTGCTCAAGCGCCGCGGTCTGACCCTCGGTCGCACGGTGCGCGGCGAGAACTGATCGCGAAGCTCGCGGTCACGGCAGCTGGGAGAACGAGAACGTTGGCAGCGGGAACCAGCCGAACCCGCGCGACCCGAGTCCGTTCGGGATCGCGATCGTCTCGAGCCGTTCGCCGGGCAACAGCGTCGCCGTGGCGAACTGCGGACCGACTCCATCGATCACGCCGGTGAGCTCGATGCCCGCAGGTCCGAGCACGTTCGCGGTTTGCCCCTGGACGACGAGCCGGCCATCCGCGTCGGTCTTGCGAACGAGCCAGCGCAGGAACACCTTGTCGACTCCACCGAGCTTCGCCTGGACGCGGGTCGGGGTGTCGCCGTTGTTGTCGACGCGGAACCACGGAGACTCGATCCGATCACAGCGTCCAAGCACGCCCACGCGCCGCATGCGAACGCCCTTGGTCCGCTGGATCGAGCGGGGTGCTGCCGGTAGCTCCGCGGCCTCGAAGCTCTCGAGCGGCGACGCGACGATGCGGCACGCGCTCGTCGTGTCGGCCTTCTCGTCCACGACATCGATCGAGATGTCCTCGGGTGGCTCCTCCGTCGCGCAGGCGACGAGCGAGAGGAGAACGGCGGAGCGAATTGCGAGAGCGATGTTGGCGAGCATGCCGGCGTCTTCAGCATGCAGTGTGCCGCGGGCGATCTCGCGCAACCCCTTGATTCCGCCCTCCGCCGATGGGCACCGTGGCCACTGGTAACGTGGACAGACCAATTGCCAGTGGCTGGCCGCCAGACATTTTCGGCCGCCGAAACGACGGAAAGCCGAAACGACGAAAGGCACCCGAAGGTGCCCGTCGTGTCGCCGATGAGACGTGAAGACTAGAGGACGGAGACGGTCGGGAGGAAGTTCGTGAGCGAGGTGACCGCCGAGGCCGCCGACGCGCGGGTGGTGTACTGCTGGCTCATGCCGATGATCTGGCCGTTGAGCGCCGACAGCGTGAAGTAGAAGCCGCCCGCCGTGTTCTCCTTGATGGAGTAGTTCGTCGCGGTCTGGCCCTCGGCCTGAACTGCGAACGCGCCGTTGAACGCCGCCGCCTCGGTCGTGTACTGCTCCGACGACAGGACGATCGCGCCGTTGCGGGCGTGGACGTTGAAGCGGAACTTGCCGGACTCACCGACGAGGACCTCGACGCGCGCGCCGGTCGTGTTGGCCTCGCGCTTGTCGAGGTAGCTGGTGACCGCGCGGACCGACGAGGTCACGGCGCGCGTCGCGTTCGACTTGGTCGAGTAGACCTGCGAGAACGCGATCGACTCGTGGTTTGCGGCCTTGAGGTGGACGTTGTAGCCGGTCGCCGTCGCGTTGACCGTGTACATCGAGCTGTCGACGCCGTTCTCGAGGACCGAGAGCGCACCGTTGATCGCGCCGGTGCGCGACGTGTACTGCTCGGACGTCAGCAGAACCGCGCCGTTGCCGGACTTGAGGTTGAAGTGCCACTGGCCGTTCTCGGACTGGGTGAACGCGAGCTTGCCCGCGGCAGCAGCCTCGCCCTCGGCCTCGCCGTACTCGTCGTCAGCGCCGGTCGTGGC
Organism: Deltaproteobacteria bacterium; assembly: GCA_013813945.1. Classification (GTDB taxonomy): domain Bacteria; phylum Myxococcota_A; class Polyangia; order Haliangiales; family Haliangiaceae; genus JABFXX01. Next base: position 4,877 of record JACCQV010000245.1, read on the forward strand.
GCAGCCGACGGCCGCGATGGAGGAGAAGGAGAGGACGAGAGCGGTGATAAGCGAGTTGATGTTGCGCATGTTGATGAGCTCGACCTACTACAAGGTCCGAGCCAATGTAGGCGCCGCTACCCGCTTGTTTTTACTGGGTGGCTACGGGAGCTTCCACGTCGCTGAAGCAATTTTAGTTGCACGAATGCAACTCGAATTGCGAGATGACAGCTTATCCACAGATCCGATGAGCGCTGTGGGCTCAGTCGTAGCGAAGGCCTTCGACCGGCCTCAGTGCAGAGGCGGCCGACGCGGGAACGACGGTCGCGATCACCGAGATCACCATGGTGATCCCGGCGACCAGCAAGACCTCGAGCATGCGGACCTCGATCGGCAGGCGATCGATCAGATAGACCTTGGGGTCGAGGTGATAGCCGTAGCGGCTCATCACGAAGCAGATCGCGAGGCCGATGCCGACTCCGATCAGCGTGCCCGCGCCACCGATCGCAAGGCCGACGACCTGGAACACCTGAGCCACACTCGTCGACGTCCCGCCCATCGACTTGAGGATCGCGATCTCGCGCGTCTTGTCGGTCACCATCATGGTCAACGCTGACACCATGTTCACCGCCGCGACGACGATGATGAGCGTGAGGATGATGACGAGCGCGAGCTTCTGGAGGTTGAGCGCCGTGAACAGGTTGTGGTTGAGCTCGTACCAGTCCTGGACCTGATACGGCGGCCCGCCGAGCGCCTTCTCGAGCTTCTCGGAGATCTCCTCCGCGCGATCGACGTCCTTGACCTTGAGCTCGACGCCCATCACCTGATCGCCGCGGCCGACGAGCTCCTGGGTATCGCCGAGCGCCGTGTACATCAGGCGGCGGTCGTACTCGTCGAAGCCGCTATAGAAGATGCCGGTCACGCGGAACTTGCGCGTCCGCGGTGCGCTCGACTTGGCGCGCCACGTGTCGAAGTCGATGTTGGACAGCGGCACCACGACGGTGACGTCGTCACCGACCTTGGCCTTGAGCTTGTGAGCGAGCTCCTTGCCCATAATGATCGGCGGCAGCTGGCCGGGTCCAGGAACCTTCGCGAGGGTCTCCACCGAGCCCTCGATCATGTGCTTCTCGAGATCGAGCACGCCGCGGACCAGCGTGGGATCGATCCCCTTGATCGCGACACCCGACAGCTCGCCCTTGCCACGGGTGACGAGCATCTCGGCGAAGATGAACGGCTGCACCGCGATCACCTCGTCGTCGATCTCCTCGGCGGTCTTCATCACGTCGCGGTACTCCGCGAACGTTGCCTGTGACTTGAGGACGATGACGTGCGCGTTGACGCCCAGCACCTTGTCGCGGAACTGCTGCTGGAACCCCGTGGTGACGGCGAGCACGACGGTCAGCGCCGCGACCCCGAGCGCCACGCCGAGCACCGACACGCTCGCGAACACCGAGAACACCGACAGCAGCGCAAACACCGAGGCCATGATCAGACCGCTGACGAACATCACGATCCCGGTCGTACTGCCGCCTTCGGCGGTCAGCAGGATCGCGAGGCCAATGACGGCATCCAGGAGGAAGCCGCCGGCGAGCTTCATCATCAAGCGATCGCGTTTACCTCCGTAGAGGTACCGCCAGCCGATGCGAGCTTCATAGCGCACGAGAGGGGGTCACTTTGCCTTGGAGTCGACCGTGGTGCCAGCCCGGGGACCGTCATCGTCGCCGAGCAGCGCCATGCGCACACAACCGGGGGAGTCCCCGTCGGATTCCCACGGCAGGGCGCAATTCGGTGATACCC
>JACCQV010000274.1 GCA_013813945.1 Deltaproteobacteria bacterium
AGCACGAGGCCGAAGATCCCGGCTCCGGCACCGCCCAGTAGCAGCAGCAGTCCGATCACGAGCGTGCGCTTGCGATGGGCGTCGTTCACAGCGGGCTCAGTTAGCCACAAATGTCGGGGCCGCGCACGTCGTACTATCAAGTGCTAGGCTGCGCCGTCATGGCCGGCTCGCGCGTGCCCATCGTCGTCGGGATTCTCGCGATCGGCGGGGGAATCACCTGGCTCGCGCTGCGCGATCAGGGATCGAACGCTGCGCCGCCCGCCTCGGGCTCTGCCGGTGGGTCGAGCGCGCAATCCGGATCAGGGAAGGGCGCGATCTCCGCACCTGAGGGCCCGACGCTCGGCTCCGGCGCCACGCCGAACGCCTTCGATACGCCACGACCGGGGCTGCCGGACGCTGGACCCATCGATGCGCCCTCCCATCGCGACGTGTTCGCAGCGCAGCCTCGCGATCCCGCGTGGGCGACGCGCACCGAGGACGAGCTCGAGCTTCGGTTCCGCAAGCTGAAGCTGACCGCCGTGAAGGGCGTCGAGTGCCACGCCGATCAGTGCGAGCTCACGCTCTCCGGCCCGGTCGAGACCGTCTCGACCACGATCGCGAAGCTCGAGACTCCCGCGGGACTCTCGGCGGTCGCCTCGTCGATCGTGCTCGGAGGACCCGAGCGCACCGGCGACCAGATGACGATGCGCGTCTATGCGGTGTTCGAACGAGCACCCGAACCGCCCGCGCCGTGAGCGCTAGGCCGCGGCGGCGGCGAGGTCGGCGATCGGGCTGTCGCCGGCGAGACCCTGGAGGCAGCGCACGAGGTGCGCGCGGATCTTGTGCTTCTTCGAGTAGACCGTCTTCAGGCTGATCTGCATCTCGGCCGCGATCTCGTCGGCCTCCATGCCCTTCTGATAGTAGAGCTCGACGAACATCCGGTCCTTCTCGGTGAAGTCGGAGAGCAGATCGTTGAGGTGGCCCCAGCGCTCCTTCTCGATCAACAGATCGAGCGGAGTGCGGTCGGCTTCTTCGTGCGGATCGAGATTTCCGTCGACCTTGTCGAGGAGAGGACGCCGACCGGCGCTGCGAAGGAAGTCGTAGGCGGCGTTGACCGAGATCATTCCGATCCACGAGCCGAGCTTGGTGCCACGTGCCGGGTTGTAGATGCGGAGCTTGTGCATGTCCTCGCGGACGAGCTGCATCATGACGTCGGCGTAGATCTCATCGAGATCCGCGCTGCCCAGGCTCGGCGAGTACTTCAGCGTCACCTTGGTGATGCAGCGATAGATCAGAGGACGGAACCGGCGGACCAGCTCGGCCCAGCCACGCGCATCGCTTCGGAGAACACACCGCAACAGCTGGTGGTCGGTCCAGTCGGCAGCATTCTTGGGCGCGCGAGTAGCGAGTAGAGCCATGTGCATCCCCCTCCGGGACGAATCGTTAGAGCAACCTCGGTGCCGACCCATAAGCGGTTGAATTCGTTGCGTGGTTGCAGATATCCACAGGTGCCCGGCACCAATTCTTGGTGAAAATAACCAGGCGGGGGGAAGGACGGTTTCGCGCGGGTCGTAGGAAACACTCCCGGCGCGATGTAGGTAGTGCATCGCGTTACCGTCGCCGGATGTTCGGACCTCATGACGGCGTTCGCGTTCGCGTACATCCGTATCGCCGGATGATGTCGTTCCTCATCCGCGGACGTAATGAAGCGGCCGTGTACTTCGAGCAGCGCCTCGATCTCTCGCGGACGTTGCCCTGGCTCGCCGCGTGGAATCAGCGCGGCGGCCCCAAGGCAACGCTGTTCCACCTCGTCCTCTATGGACTCGCGAGCGTGCTGCACGACCGCGAGCGGCTCAATCGGTTCACGGTCGGTCGCAGGACGTATCAGCGCAAGCACGTGCAGCTCTCGTTCGCAGCGAAGAAGGCAATGTCGGACGACGCGCCACTCGCGACCGTGAAGAAGCAGTTCGCGCGGGAGGAGACGTTCGCCCAGGTCGTCGAGCGCACCAGCGGCGAGGTCACCGGTGCGCGCGCAGACGCGCCGAGCGCGATGGACCGCGAGCTCTCGATCCTGCTCAAGCTCCCCGGCTTCTTGCTCGCGTTCCTGATCGGCGTGCTCCGGCGCGCCTACGCGTGGGGCCTCGCACCGCGGTCCTTGATCGACACCGACCCGCTCTACACGAGCGCGTTCCTCGCGAACCTCGGGAGCATCCAGATCGACGCTGCGTATCACCACCTCTACGAGCACGGGAACTGCCCGCTGTTCGTCACGATCGGTCAGATCACCGACTCGCACGTGACGATCCGCTACACGTTCGACGAACGCGTCGAGGATGGCCTGTACTGCGCGAAGGCCTTGCAGCTACTCCAGCAGCGCGTCGAGGATCCGGCGAGCCGCATCACGGACTGACGCGAACCGCTTCACGCCTTCGCGACCGCGACATCCCAGCGAGCCAGGTGCTCGTTGACCTTGGCTCGATCCGTCGTCGGCTTGAACCGGCGCTGCTCGCGCCAGGTCTTGCGCACGGCATCTTGATCCTTCCACACGCCGGTGCCCAGACCCGCGAGGAACGCAGCTCCCAGTGCCGTGGTCTCGACGACCTCGGGCCGCGAGATCTCGACGCCGAGCACGTCGCACTGGAACTGCATCAGCAGGTCGTTCGACGACGCGCCGCCATCGACCTTGAGCGTGGTGAGCGGCCGACCGGCGTCGCGCTCCATGGCGCGCAGGATGTCGACGTTCTGGAGCGCGATACCCTCGAGCGTGGCGCGGGCGATGTGCGCTCGCGTCGTGCCGCGGGTGAGACCGGTGATCGAAGCGCGTGCTTCAGGACGCCAGTGGGGTGCGCCGAGCCCGGCGAATGCAGGTACGACGATCACGCCGCCTGAGTCCGGAACGTTGCTCGCGAGCGCTTCGATCTCCTTCGCCGAGGCGAAGAAGTTGAGGCCGTCGCGGAGCCACTGCACGGCCGCCCCGGCGATGAACGCCGACCCCTCGAGTGCGTAGCGCAGCTCGCCGGTCCCGAGCTTCCAGGCGACGGTGGTCAGCAAGCCGGACTTCGATGCGACCGGTTTGTCGCCGGTGTTCATCAGGATGAACGCGCCCGTGCCGTACGTGCACTTGGCGTCGCCCGGTGTGAAGCACGCCTGGCCGAACAGCGCGGACTGCTGATCGCCGGCGAGGCCCGCGATCGGGATGCCGTCGGGGAGGCCGGCGATGCCCTTCGTGGTGCCGACGATGCCGGATGACGCGACGACCTCGGGGAGGATTGCGCGTGGCACGCCGATCACCTCGAGCAGCTCGTCACTCCACGCGAGCTGATGGATGTCGAACAGCAGCGTGCGCGACGCGTTCGTGACGTCGGTCGCGTGGACCGCGCGCCCGGTCAGGCGTGACAGCAAGTAACAATCGATCGTGCCGAACGCGATGTCGCCGGCGCGCGCGCGCGCAGCCAGACCGTGGACGTGGTCGAGCATCCACCGCACCTTGGTGCCCGAGAAGTACGGGTCGATCGTCAGGCCCGTGAGCTCCTTGACCCGAGCTTCCTTGCCGTTCGCCTTGAGCTCGCCGCAGCGATCCGCAGTCCGGCGGTCCTGCCAGACGATCGCGTTGTGGACGGCCTTGCCGGTCGCGCGATCCCACAGCACCGAGGTCTCGCGCTGGTTCGTGATGCCGATCGCCGCGATCGATCCAGGATCGATGTTCGCGAGTGCGGCCTGCAGCGCGAACATCACGGACGTCCAGATGTCCTCGGGGTCGTGCTCGACCCAGCCCGGCTGCGGATAGATCTGGCGGTACTCCTGGTAGCCTCGGCCGCGCAGCTGGAGCTGCTCGTCGAGGACGAGCACGGTGGAGCCGGTGGTTCCCTGGTCGATCGCGATCACGTGGCGCATGGGGCTTCTCCGTACGAGTGAAGGAACTGCCTGACCTCGGCGGCGACGATGTCACGCTCGACGTCGACGGCGATCAAGTGATAGCTGCGAGGCAAGATCCGGATGCGCACGGCACGGGTCCGTTCGGCGATCCGCTGCGCGCACGCGACCGGAGCCGTGTGGTCCTGCGTTGCATGGAGCACGAGCACCGGCTGCGTGACATCCGGCAGCGCGTCATCCGTGATCTTCATGAACGTCATGAGCTGGCCGAGCGCGCGCATCGGAACCGCCTGGTAGCAAGGGTTCTCCGCCTTGGCGCGCGGATCGCGGATATCGGAGCCGCCGATCTTGGGCACCGTGCGCACGCGACGGAGCCAGCCCTCCGGCCGGGTCCAGTGCGCGACCTTGGCCGACAGGCCCTCGAGCCAGAGTGGTGCTGCAAGGCTCGCGACACACGCGATGTCCTTGCGGTGGCTCGCCAGGTGGAGCGCGAGCAGCCCTCCGAGTGACTGCCCGACCACGGCGACGCGGGGGCAGCGCAGGCGCAACGCATCGACGGCGCGCTCGACGGCCTCGGCCCAGTCCTCCCACCGCGTTGCGTCGAGGTCGGCGACCCGGGTGCCGTGGCCGGGGAGCCGCGGGGCGCGAACGGTGAAGCCAGCATCCGCGAGGCGCTCGCCGAGGTACCGGATCTCGTACGGTGTGCCCGTGAAGCCGTGCACGAGCACCACGCCGACATCGTCGTCTCCGACGAGGTCGAAGGGGTCGGCTCTTCTCGGGCTCCACCCCGCCACGAGGCCGGCTTATCACACCGCCGCATACATTGACAGCGACGGTAGCGTGCGGTCAGATCGTCGCGACACGCCGTTCTCATGAGTGAGTGGAAGACCCGCATCACCAAGGTCCAGGTCGTCAAACCGGCCAAGGAAGCTGGGGAGGCGTGCCTGGTCCTGATCTATCCGCCGGGTCCGGATATGGGAAAGCGGTTCCCGCTCGCGCGCAGTGAAGTCGTTCTCGGCCGCGGCGCCGATTGCGACATTCAGGTCGATCGCGACTCTGTCTCGCGCCGTCACGCGCGCGTGTTTCGCACCAACGAGAACTGGTCCGTCGAGGATCTGCAGTCGACGAACGGCTCGTACGTCAACGACGTGCCGGTGACCAAGAGCGTCCTTCGTGACGCCGACTTCGTGAAGATCGGTGCGGCGATCTTCAAGTTCCTCTCGGGCTCCGGCGTCGAGGCGAGCTATCACGAAGAGATCTACAAGATGACGATCATCGACGCGCTGACGGGCGCGCACAACAAGCGCTACTTCCTCGAGTTCCTCGAGCGGGAGATCGCTCGCTGCGCGCGGTATCGCCGGCCGCTGTCGTTGCTCATGTTCGACATCGATCACTTCAAGTCGATCAACGACAAGCACGGACACCTCACCGGCGACTACGTGCTGCGCGAGCTGTCCAAGCGCCTGCTCGGTCGCGTTCGCCGCGAGGAGCTGCTCGCACGCTACGGCGGTGAGGAATTCGCTGCCGTGCTTCCCGAGACCGACATCGCCGGTGCGCGAACGTTCGCCGAGCAGGTCCGCCGGCTGGTGTGCGATCAGCCGTTCGAGTACGAGGGCGATACCTTCGCAGTGACGGTGTCGGTCGGTGTCGCAACCGTCGAGGGCGAGGACGTCGACGTCAGCGCGATGATCAAGATCGCCGACGACAATCTTTACAAGGCGAAGCGCGAAGGCCGAAACAGGGTCATCGGCTGATGTAACCCGGCATCCTGCTCGCACGTCGAAGCAGCATGTCGCGTGATTCGCTCGTCATCGCAGGTGCGACCGGCTTCGTGGGCCACGCCGTGGCGCAGAAGCTCGCCGCCCGAGCGGACCGGCTCGAGCTGGTCGGCCTGACGCGCGGGCGCCGCGCGATCGGCGCCTGGGATCGTCTGGTCTCGTGCGACTTGTTCTCACTCAAGGATGTCGAGCGTGCGCTGCAGGGCGCCCGGTTCGCGCTGTACCTCGTGCACTCGATGCTGCCGTCCGCGCGACTCGTGCAGGGGCAGTTCGCCGATCTCGATCTGATCTGCGCGGATAATTTCGGGCGTGCCGCGGCGAAGGCCGGCGTCGAGCAGGTCGTCTACCTCGGCGGCTTGATCCCGGAGCTCCCCCCCGATCAGCTCTCCGATCACCTGTCGAGCCGGCTCGAGGTCGAGGCGGCACTCGGTGCGCACGGCGTCCCGGTCACCACGCTGCGCGCCGGCATGGTGATCGGTCCGGGTGGCTCGTCGTTCGAGATCCTGACCCGCCTGGTTCGCCGACTGCCGGCGATGGTGCTGCCCGCCTGGAGCGAGCGCCGCTGTCAGGCGATCGATCTCGAGACCGTCGCCGCGCTGATCGACCATAGCGTCGGTCGAACCGAGACCTACGGTCAGACCTACGACATCGGCGGGCCGGATGCGCTGCGCTACCGCGAGATGATCCAGGTCGTCGGCGAGGAGCTCGGCACGCCGCGCCGCGCGATCGGGGTGCCGGTGCTGACGCCCAAGCTGTCGCGTCTCTGGGTCTCGTTGATCACCGGCGCACCACGCGCGCTGGTCGCCCCGCTGATCGAGAGCCTCAAGCACGACATGGGCTGCCATGATCGTCGGCTGCAAGAGGCCGCGGGTCTGCCCGGACTGCCGTTTCGTGCAGCGGTGGCAGCATCGCTCGCCGCCGACGCGGTCACTGCGTCGACGAAGCCCGCGGCGTATCGCCGTGCGCCCGCCGCGCCGATCACCGGCGTGCGCTCCGTGCAGCGGATCGCCTTACCGGCGGGGAGGGACGCCGAGTGGGCCGCGCACGAGTACATGCGGTGGCTGCCACACGGCGTCTCACCGCTGCTGCGCGTCGAGGTCGACGACGCACGAACGTGCACGTTCTTCCTCGGCAGGAAGTCGAAACGGCCGCTGCTCGTCCTCACGTTCGCACACGAGCGCAGTGCGTCCGATCGCCAGCTGTTCTACGTCACCGGTGGAGGGCTCGCGCAGAAGACCGAGCGCGGGCGGCTGGAGTTTCGCGTCACGCCCGACCGCGAACACCTGCTGACCGCGATCCACGACTTCTTGCCGCGCCTGCCGTGGTGGCTGTACCGGATCACCCAGGCGCTCGTGCACCGCTGGGTGATGGCACGGTTCGGCAAGCACCTCGCGACCTTCCCGCGCGTGCAGCCGCCGTTGACCGTGGTCCGCGACCCGGCAGTTGCACTCAGATAGGTCCAGAGCCGGCTCGTATCCATCCGCATCCTCCTCGCATGATACCGCGCACCTCGAGCAGCAACCACCGTGCCTTTGGCGGGCGAGGGCAACGTCATGATCTCGCGTGGCCCGTGTCCGCGGGCCGGCATCGAGCCATGCGGGTAGCCACCTACGAGAGCTGCGATGGAGGCTGGTGCACGGCCGCCTCGCGCAGCGCGCGATCGCGGATCCGCTTGTCGAGGAAGTAGTCGCGGCCATGCCAGAACTCGAGCGCGACGCCGACGAGTGACACCGCCGTCGCCGCGTAGAGGAAGAGATCCGAGTGTTGTGGGACGAGCAGCGCACCGAGGACGAGCCCGCACACGCCGAGCACGCGGCTGCCCCACGCGAGCGCCTTGGTCGCGCGCTTGTGATGCGAGAGCAGGTTGTCGAGGCCGCCGACCGCGAGCTCGAGCGCGAGGATCGCGAAGATCGGCCACGCTGGCGCGGGCGTCTTGACCAGCACGGCGAATAGCAGGCCCGGCATCGCGAGCCCACCGATCAGACGGACCGCATCGGCCTTCGCGAAGTCACCGCGACCGCGCAGCTGCTTCCAGCCGATCACGATGTAGTCGATGCCGCTGATCCAGGTGATGCCGACGACCGCGAGGATGATCCAGCGCACCGCGAGCGTCTCGTCGTAGACGTAGACCGCGAGGATCGGCGCGACCGAGCCGCTCATCACGAGCGCGCCCTTCCAGAACTTCTTCTTCACGATGCCGAAGTACGCCATCACGAGAAGGGGCAGGGCGGTGAGGATCGCGAGCGACCAGATCAAGAGCTCGCGGTTCGAGACGAGCGGGAACAGCAGCACCACGCCGATGCCCTGCATCTGCGTCCACG
>JACCQV010000325.1 GCA_013813945.1 Deltaproteobacteria bacterium
AATGTCCAAAGGGCACCGGATCCGTCGGTGCCCCGGGGGACATCTTGCCTTCCTGCGATGGGCGATCCGACGACACGGAAACGCCGCGACCTTACCACCGACCCGGGGCCGGGGCCCCTTACGTCACCAGCGGACGACGAGGCGCTGTCCCGGCTCGATCTGCGCTTTCAGGTTCTCGTGCCGGGCGTCGGCTCAGCGCACCCAGACGGCGCAGCGATAGAGCGCGATGCCCTCGCCCTGCGCGGGTTCGTCTCGCATCAGACGTGCCTCGAGATTGGCGCTGGTCGGTGCGGGCAACGTGGTGCGGATCGGCTCTGACCTCGCCTCGGCGGCACACGCTGCGGTCACCTCTGCGCCGTCGAACAGCGGGTCGGGACGGCTCAACATACCCGGGGTGAGAGTCACGAGCGACCCTGGCTCGCAGCGGAACGAACCGGATGGGACGAACGCCGGCGCGGGCTCACCCCCGTCGCACGGGCAGTTGCAACCCGTGGGGGTGGGGCACGCGTCGATCGCGCCGTGGCCGGCAGCGAACGTGGCGACGTGCTGCCGCGGCGATCCGCTCGTGATCGACAGGCCGTCGACGTATGCGTTGTCGAGCGTCGCCAGCGGGGGCTCGAACGCATCCGTACTGCCGCGCTGGAAGCCGGTGGCTGTCGCCATCGCCTCTCGATAGCTCGCAAGCGGACTCGGGATGACGACACCCGCGACTCCGAGGACCGTGCCCGGGACGATGCACAATCCGAAACTCGTCGGGTCGGCTTCCCACGGGGCGGGGCACGGATCGCGGACGCCGTCGAAGTCGAGCGCGTTGGTCCAGCCGCCGCCATCGGTCGTCATGTCGCAGCGCCTCCGCAGGCCACCGACGAGATAGACGCCGTCGTCGGTGCGGCCTCGTGCAAGGTGCGCCGCGCAGCTCGGTAGCGACGGGAACCGCGTCTGATCGTCGCCGCGAATGTAGACGAGCACGCGCTGCGCCTGGCAAACGCCCGGCGGGCCGAGGTTGGCAATGGTCCCGGCGCTGACCGTCGACCCCGAATCGCACAGGTAATTGATGCCGACGCCAACCAGCGAGTCCGCGGTCTCGCAGTCGTCGACCTCGTCGTTGGTGATCAGACCGATCCGGACCTCACGAGGGCTGTTGTTCGATGGCTGATTGGTCAGGCCGACGCCCTGACGCCGGCAACCATTCTGCAGCGTGGGATTCGCGAAGGCGGTGCGCACCTCGGTCTCCGCCGTCGCGGTCGGAAACGTCAGCCCGCTCGCGAACAGCGCGCGCAGGCTCGTGCCGCGGACACGAAACACGGCATCGCTTCCGGCGTCGACGACGAGCATCACCTCGGCAACGGGCTCATCGACGAACGGCGCCAGCTTCGCTTCGTCGCGCACCTCCGGATCGAGACTCGCCGGGTTGACGAGGCTGGTGTCGCCCCAGAGCGGGCTCGTCCCGAGGAACGTCGGCTGCGAACCCTCCACCTTCATCGCGAGGGTCCATCCACCGCCGCGCCGCTCCAGGTCACACCACACATCGCGAGGTGCAAGCGGGCCGTCTGCATCGGGATCAAGTGTGTGCCGACCTGTCGGCAGTCCCGACCGCTGGACGTCGCGACAGGTCTGCAGCTTCTCGACGAGGTCCTCCGTTGCATCGAACCCCAGCCGGCCGCACCCCATCGACAGGGAGACCAGCGCGAGTCCGCGCACGGCGAGGAGCATGTCGCAGCATATCGTGCGAGCGTTCGCGCATGACGAGCTGGATCGAACATCCGTTGTGCGGGCCGCACGACACGATGCCCACCGCATTCTGGGGACCCGAGAGGCTCGACTCCGCCGCGTTCGTCGACCTCGTCTCCCTGCTGTCGCCCGATGTCGAGATCGCGGCCATCCTCGTCGCGCTCAAGGACATCAAGCAGGTGGTCGATGTCGGTGGTGGGACGGGGCTGATCACCCAGGCGATCGCGAAAGGCGCGGAGGTCACGCTGATCGATCCGGATCCGGCGCAGCGGGCACTCGTGCCCGGGGGTATCGTCGTCGCCGACGGTCGGGCGGAGGCCGTGCCGCTGCCGGATCAGGCGACCGAGGCTGCGATCGCAACGTGGGTGCTCCAGTACTGCGATGATCCGCGCAAGGCGATCGACGAGCTCGCGCGGATCGCGCGGCATCGCGTGGTGATCGTCCAGGCCGCTCCCGGCAATGATCTCGTCGAGCTCTACAACCGCGAGGCCGCGGTAGCAGGCTTGCCGGCGGCACATCACGGCTGGCTGCTCGCGGAGGCTGCCACGCGCCTGGAGGCGGCGGGGTTCACGGTGACGCTGCAGCGGCTCGCGATCCCGGTGCGCGCGCCAGCCGGTGGAGCAGAGGAGCTAGCCAACACCCTCGCGCGGCTGCACTTCGCGGGACATCCGAAGCTGGCGGACATGATCGCCGTCACCACCCCGCTGATCGGCCGCACGCTGGCGATCGGCAGCGGCCTCTCGGATGACGGCGTCCTGCTGTCGGCGCGGCGGTGACGAGGTTGCGCATGCGGGCGTTCGCCGCGGCGATCCGGGATTGCGGAGGGTCGAGCAGCTTGCGTGATAGCGTGCCGCGATGAAGCTCGCGTCGCTCGTGCTCGTTCTGGGATCGACGGGTGCGTGCAAGAAGGCATCGCCGTCGACGGTCGACCAGACGCCAGCACATGCGGGGTCCGCGGTCGCGACCCCACCCGCGGGCGTGCCGGCAGGTGCCACGCTCGACCAGGTGATCGCGCACGCGTTCGGCACGATGACCGTCAACGAGGTTCAGGTTCGCCACGTCGGCGCAAACGGCCGCCTCGACCGCGCGCACGGCGAGGTGTTCGTGCTCTCCATGTACCCGACCGACAAGCGCGGTGACGAGGCGAAGCGGCGGCTCGGAGCGCCGATCGAGTGGAACGCCGACACCATGTACGCGAAGTTCACGACCTGGAACAGCGTGCTGAACGAGACGAGCACCACCGGCTACCACGCGAACCAAGCCCTCGCGACGCGCCCGGCATGCACGGTCGGTCAGGTCTGGAAGCGGGCGCTGGCGGCGGGCGCACCCGTCGAGGCGCTCGCGAAGATCACACTGAAGGCAGGCGCCGACGGACGCGCGCAGCACTGGCTGTTCACCGTGACCGACGTGCCGCGCAAGACCTACTTCCGGCTCGAAGTCGCCGATGACTGTCCGGCGATCCTCGAGGCCGGGGGCAACTAGCGCCAATGCTGGTCAGTTAGCGTGTTCCGGCGTCGTGCACGTGTCACGTGTCACGTGCTCGTACACGTCCACGATCATCGGCAGACTTGTTCAGCGTGCCGACCACCCGGACCAAGAGCT
>JACCQV010000398.1 GCA_013813945.1 Deltaproteobacteria bacterium
TGACCTGGTAGCCCCACGATCCGTAGAACGGGTGCTCCATGATCGGCATCAGCTCGATGTGCGTGAACCCGAGCGCGGCGACGTGGTCGCCCAGCTGCTCGCCGAGCTCGCGATAGCCGAGCACCTCGCCGTGATCGCGGCGCCACGAGCCCAGGTGTGCCTCGTAGATGCTCACGGGTGCGTGGTGCGCGAGCTTGCTGCCACGCGATTTCATCCACGCGGAGTCACTCCATTCGTGTCGTGCCTGCCACACGACCGAGGCCGTCGCCGGCGGATGCTCGGCGCGCGCGGCGAACGGATCCGCCTTTTCTCGGGTGACGTCGTCGGGACCGACGATCGCGTACTTGTAGCGGGCGCCGTGGCCGATGCCTTTGAGCACCCCTTCCCAGATCCCGGAGCTCTCGCGCGGATGCAGCAGATCCTTGCCCGCGGTCCAGCCGTTCCAGTCGCCGATGACGCTGACCTGCTTGCCATTCGGTGCCCACACCGCGAACCGGGTTCCACCATCGCCGACATGGGCACCGAGCTTCTGGTACAGGCGGTAGTGCGTACCCTGGTTGAACAGGAACAGATCGTCGCTGGTGAGTGGGGAGGTCACTGCTCGCGAAAGTTACATCGCCCAGCCAAGGTAGACGCTCATGAACACGCTCATCTCACGGTACCCATCGTCTGCTCCCGAGAGTACCGACCACCGACGCGCGATCAGTCTGCTCGTCGTGTGTGGCCTGTTCTGGAGCACGGGCGGGCTCCTGATCAAGTACGTCGACTGGCACCCGCTCGCGATCTGGTCCACGCGTAGCGCGATCGCCGGCGCGGTGCTGTGGGCAGTGCGACGCCCGTCGTTTCGCGGAATCTCGCGCGGCGAGTGGGGCGCGGCGATCGCCCTCGCGGCAACGACGGGTCTGTTCATTGTCTCGAACAAGCTCACGACGGCTGCCAACGCGATCTTGATCCAGTACTCCGCGCCGGTCTGGATCGCACTCCTCGGCGCGTGGTTCCTTGGCGAGAAGGCGACGCGCCTCGACTGGGTGACGATCGGTCTCGTGCTCGGCGGGATCACGCTGTTCTTCTTCGAGCAGCTCACGCTCGATCACGTCGCGGGTAACCTCGTCGCGCTCGCCGCGGGCGTGGCGTTTGCGTTCTCGGCAATGACGCTGCGACGCGCCGCGCTGTCCTCGACCGTCGCGGTGCCGATCGATCCGCTCCGCGCGCTGTTCCTCGGCAATCTACTCGGGGCGGTGATCGGCGCGCCGTTCGTCTTCCTGGACACGCCACCCGATGCGCACGGCTGGCTCGCGCTTGCCGGACTCGGCATCGTTCAGCAGGCCGCCGCGTACCTGTGTTACGCGTGGGCGATCCGCCACGCGACCGCACTCGAGGCGATGTTGATCCCGGTCATCGAGCCGATCCTGTCGCCGCTGTGGGTCGCGCTCGCGATCGGAGAACGCCCCGGCTCGTGGGCGCTGGTCGGTGGAGCGATCGTGGTCGGAGCCGTCGTGATGCGCGGAGTCCTGGCGCCCGCGCGGCGGCCTCAGTCGACCTGATCGAGTCCGTCGCCCTCGACGGAGCCATCGCCGGCCATCTCGGTCGAGGACGGCGCGTCGTCGGTCTCCTTTTCGGCTTCACCGGCAGGGGACGCTGTCGGGTCGACGTCATCCATGTCCCAGCCCGTATCGATCTCGTCCATCGGGGGGAGGACCGACAGTGACTTCGCGCGCGGCTCCTCACCGATCGGCAGCTCCGGCGGCAAGCGCGCGGGCTGCGTGACCGCATCGTGCGCCGACATCGGAATCGACTCGGTCGCCGTGATCTCGTCGGGCGTCGCGATCGCCGCGACCGCACTCGCGGCCGCGTCTGGAATCACCGTGATCGGTGTGAGGTGCGGGATGGCGGCGGAGGTCGCGACGACCTGGGCGATCGCATTCGGCTCGGTCGAGCGCGGCGCGGACGATGCCATCGGAGGCTGCTGCGCCTGGCGCTCACCACGGCGGCGGCGCTCGCGGTCACCCTGCGGGCGCTCCGCACGCTCGTCCTCGCGCTCGGTGCGGGCCTTCGCGCCGGCCGCATCGAGCACCTGTGCCACGACCTCATCGAAACGAGCGACCTGCGCGCGATCGGCCTCGTCGAGGATCGGCCCGATCTCCGCCCAGCTCGTCTTGAGCTCGTCAATCACCTCGACAGGATCGCGGCCGGAGAACCGGAGGTCACCGAACGCGTTCTTCTGCATCGCCTGCTTGAGCTGCGCTGCCAGGTTGACGGTGCCATCGACGGCCGGCGTGCCCTTGGGCAGGAGCTCCTCCGCCTTCGCGATCAGCTTGTCGCGCTTGCCGCGGAGCTGCGCTGGATCGAGCTCGGTGCCCTTCACCGAGTCACCGTGCATCGCGATCACGTGCTGGACCATCGCGACGGTCTCGTCGCCGAGCACGCCGAGCTCACGCGCCTTCGCACGCACCGCGATCGCCCGGGTCACGACATCGTCACCGCCGGTCATCACGGCCGTGATCTCATCCTTGATCGACGCGATCTGGGCGCGATGGGCATTGGCCTCGGAGTCACGCGCTTCGTCGCGCTTGGTGAACAGCGAGTCACACGCGGCGCGGAATGCACGCCACACCGCATCCGCGTCACGGCGCGGGACGTACCCGATCTCTTTCCACTGGGTCTGGAGATCCTTGATCTCGCCGATCGCCTTGCCCCAGGTCCCCTCACCCGCCTTGTTCGCGATCTCCTGCGCACGCGCGATCAGCGCATGCTTGCGCGCGAGGTTCTCACCCTCCTCGGCACGCTGGGCATCGAGCATCGGCTTGCGGCGCTCGAAGAACTTGTCGCACGCGGCGCGGAACCGCTTCCACAGCTCGTCGCCCTGCTTGCGCGGGAGGTGGCCTGACAGCTTCCACTGGTTCTGCAGCTCCTTGAGCCGCGCGGAGGTCGCGGCGAAGTCCTCGGACGTCGCGAGCGACTCGGCCTCCACGATCAGCGCTTCCTTGGCCTTCGCGACATCGACGAACTTCTCATTCTCGACGGCGCGCACCGTCTTGACCTTCTCGTACACGAGATCGCAGGTCTGCTTGAACGTGTCCCACAGCTCCTTGGAGCGGCGCTGCGGCATCGGGCCGACTTCCTTCCAGAGCGCCTGCAGGTCACGCAACCGGTTGCCGAGGTCCGCGGTCGCGGGTGCGTCCGCCATCAACTTGCCGGTCGCGATCAGCGCCTCGGCCTTGGGGACATTCGCCCAGCGCAGCCAGTCATCGGCTTCCTTGCGCTCGCTTTGCTTGATCACGAGCTTGCCGCGCGCATCGCGGTAGCGATCGCCGAGCTTGTCGCGATCGGGGCCCGGCACCATGCCGATGTTCTCGAACGCCTTCGCCGCCTGCTGGAGCAGGCGATCGATGGGCCGACCGTCCTTGACGTCGGTGGCGGCGAGCGCCTCCATCTCGGTGCACATCGCCTCGAGGCTCACCGCGGTCGCGGCGGCGCGCTCGGTGTCGGCCTTCTGACGAGCTGCGCGTTCCTCGGATTGCGCTGCACGGCGAGCATCGTCCTCGGCGCGGCGCGCGGCAGCTTCCTGGTCACGCGCCTCGCGGGCCGCGCGCTCTTCGTCGGTCTCTGGTGCCTTCGCTGCAGGTGAAGGAGCTGGCTCGGCCGCTGCGGCAGCGGCCTTCTTGGCCTCGCGCTCGCGTGCCTCGCGCTCGCGTGCGACCTCGCGCTCGATCGTACGTAGCTCGTCGGCGGAGCGGGTCTGCGTGTCGTGGAGCTCCTTGCGCTTCCAGAACCGCTCGGTCGCCTTCGTGAAGCGATCGTCGCCCTCCTCCGCGCCGCCGAGCTTTGCCCACGCGACCTCGGCCGCGCTGATCTTCTCTTCGACCTTCGCGAAGTCGAAGCTATCGGCGAGGCTCTCGACCTCGCGGATCAGCTGCGCCTTCTCGGCCTTGCGGCGCTTGACGTCATCCGGGACGCTCGGCTTCTTCGCGCGCTCGGCCTCCGCAATCTCACCGACGATCTTGCGAGCCCGCTTGCGGACCGCGTTGTTCTTCGCCTTGTTCGCGACGTTCTCGAGCCGGTCGACGTCGTCGATCTTTTCGACGGCCGCGAGACCGACTTCCTTCTGCATCGTGTCGATCGCGAGCGCACGGAGCACGTCGCCGTCATCGATCCGGGCGACCGCAGCGATCCTCAGGTCCTGTGCGGCCTCGCTCTTGGCGAGCTGCGCGAGCGCCCGCGGATCACGGAGCTCTCCGAACGCGCGCTTGCGGATCCCGGGATTCGCGGCACGAACCACGACCGCCACGAGTGCATGCTGATCGCCCAGCTTGATGATGCCGGCGAGCGCGGTGTTCGCCTTGTCGGCGTCGCTGCTGCACGCGTTCGAGATCCACAGCTCGGCGGCGCGCTCGTTGATGAGCTCGCGCAGGCTGCGCTCGGTCTCGGCATCACCCAGCGCGGCGAGCACATCGGGGGTCTCGATCTTCTCGATCGCGATCCGGCGAACGCCGATGTCACGATCGGTACGAGCGATCTGTTCGAGGATCACGGCATCCTCCGCGGTCAAAGCCCTGACGGCTTCGGTGCGGACGCGGACGTCGCTATGGCGGTACTTGGGGCGGAAGAGGTCGACTAGACCCATATGGGGCGGGAACGTAAGCGCATCTACCCCCCACGACAAGGACTCGTGTCGACGGGATTTCGACTAGGCTTTCAACTGCATAGGTCGACAAGAGCACCGACGATCTCGACGAGCTTGAAGTCCGAAGGCGTGAACACCCGTCGCACCCCGAGCCGACGCAACTCCGCGTGATCGCTCGCGGGCACCGTGCCGCCGACGACGACCGGCAGATCCTTCGCTCCGCGGGCAGATAGCTCGCGAATCACCGCGGCGGTCAGCTCGAGGTGCGAGCCCGAGAGGACCGACAGCCCGATCACGTCGACGTCCTCCTGCACGGCCGTCGCGGCGATCGCCGCGGGCTCGAGCCGGATCCCGGCATAGATCACCTCGAAGCCGGCATCGCGCGCGGCGACCGCGATCACCTCGGCGCCATTCGAGTGCCCGTCGAGGCCTGGCTTGCCGACGAGGAGCTTGGGCCGACGTGGCAGTGCTGCGACCCGGGCGCGCAAGGCATCCCACCCTTCGGCCGTCCCGGCACCGATCGAGGCGCCGGTGATCCCGGTGGCCGCGCGATACTCGCCCCAGACGCCGCGGAGCGCGCCGGCCCACTCACCGGTCGTCACCCGCGCCAGCGCGCATGCGATCGAGTGCTCCATGATCGGTTCACCGGCACGAGCGGCGGCGCCGAGTGCGGCGAGTGCCGCGGCGGCCTTGCCCGCATCGCGGTTCGCGCGCGTGCGCTCGAGCGAGGCGCGTGCTTCGTCGGCGGCCGCCGGGTCGGCGTGGAACACACCGCCGTCGTCGCCCCCGACCAGCGGTGACGGGAGGCCGTCGGTCCACTTGTTGACGCCCACGACGGTCTGCTCCCCGCGCTCGATCCGCGCCATCCGCGCGGCCATCGATCGCACGAGCTCCTTCTTGCAGTAGCCATTCTCGATCGCGCCCTGGATCCCGCCGACCGCAGCGATCTGCGCGAGCTCCGCGCGCGCCGCGGCGGTCAGCTCCGCCACCTTCGCCGCCACCACCGGGCTACCGGCGAACAGATCGCCGTACTCGAGCAGATCGGTCTCGAACGCGAGGATCTGCTGCAGCCGCAGGGACCACTGCTGATCCCATGGCCGCGGCAGCGACAGTGCTTCGTTCCATGTCGGCAACTGCAGTGCACGACACCGCGCATCTCGCGACAGCGTGACGCCAAGTGCCTCGATCAGGATTCGCCAGGCGTTGTTCTCGGGTTGCTGCTCGGTCAGACCCAGCGAGTTGACCTGCACGCCGTAGCGGAACTGGCGATGCTTCGCGTCGGTCACGCCATAGCGCTCTCGACACAGCTCGTCCCACAGCTCCGTGAACGCGCGCATCTTGCACATCTCCTCGACGAACCGCATGCCGGCGTTGACGAAGAACGACACGCGCCCGACACACTGCGAGAACGCGGAAGCATCGACGCGTCCGCGCGCTTTCACGCGATCGAGCACACCGATCGCATCCGCGAGCGCGAACGCGAGCTCCTGCACCGGAGTCGCACCGGCCTCCTGCAGGTGGTAGCTGCACACGTTCGACGGATTCCACTGCGGCATGTGCGCGACGCAGTACTCGTAGGTCTCCGCGATCAGATCGAGCGACGGCTCTGGCGGGAAGATGTACGTCCCGCGCGCGAGGTACTCCTTGACGATGTCGTTCTGCACGGTGCCGCGGAGCCCCGCCTCGGGGACACCGCGCTCGCGCGCGAGGGCGACGTACAGCGCGAGCAACCACATGGCCGTCCCGTTGATCGTCATCGACGTGTTCATCTGCTCGATCGGGATGCCGTCGAACAGCGCGTGCATGTCATCGAGCGAAGCGATCGGCACACCGACCTTACCGACCTCCGGCCGCGCGAGTGGATGATCGGAGTCGTACCCGCACTGGGTCGGTAGATCGAAAGCGATCGAGAGGCCGGTCTGTCCGGCCGCGAGGTTCGCGCGGTACAGCTCGTTGGACGCTCGGGCACTCGAGTGCCCTGCGTACGTTCGAAAGATCCACGGAGGGTCGCGCGGTCGATCGGCCATGTGCAGGGAACGCTACGGCTCGGAGGCCGGGGCGTCCACTGCGGTGGCCATCCAGGTCGCATCGCCGCGGCGGAAATACAGCACGCTGCAGTCCGCGTTGATCCATGGCTCCCGAAGATCTTCCTCATCCTCGACGCCGTCGATGATCAGCTCCGGTCCGTGATCGAACCGCTGATCCACGCTCCGGGTCGAGAACAACCGGGAGATTGTACTGGTGCCTAGTGTCGCCGAGTACACCAGCTTGGAGTGATCCGCGGTCGTAACCACGCCGTTCGGATTGAGCTTCTCGTTGGCGAACTGGAGCAGATCTGCCCGGCCCGTCAGCTCCCAGGTCGGTTTGCCCGGGACCAGCTGGAAGATCCGGATCGAGCTGGTCCCCGCCTCCGGAACCCGCACCGACACGACGAACCGGATCATCGACCCTCCAAACGGCAACTCGACCACGTTGCCGGCGATCGAGGTGTCCGCCTGCACGGTATCGATCGCGAAGCCCCCCCCTCCACCCCACTGCGGCGGAGTGGAGACGGTCGAGAACGTGTACTCGTGCATGGAGGGCTGGACCAGACTCTTCCGGGTGACCCAGCCGACCGCCATGTTGCTCTCGCTGATGTGCGCGCCGTCGAGGTTGGGGAGGATCCCGTTGTCTCGCTCCGGATCGAGGCGCCAGACCGGGTCCACGAACTTGATCGTGTGCACCCCGGTCCGGGTCTGGGTCCCGGTGAACTTCGCGTGGATCATGCCGCGCAGGCCGGAGCTGTCGACGCTGAAGTCCTTCGCGTCGACGAGCTCGTCATGGAACGGGACGAGCGTGGGTTCGGCGTACGGGCCACACACCACGTTGCGTACGCGAGAGTCGAGCCCGAGCGCCAGATCGCACGCGACCAGCAGCGGGAGCAGGACAACCCATCGAAGCACTCATCCAGGATCCCTCACCGGGGCGGATCTGCGCAAGCTCACAGCCAGCCCTCCGAGCGTGATCGCTGCCCCGAGATAGGCGTCCCCTTCGGCCACGGCCGGGCGCGGATCACGAGAGGCAGGAGGATCGCGACGCCGATGCAGACGCGGATCGCCTACCAGGTCGTGGGTGGTCGCATTGCCGGCGTCCGTTCGGGCGAGTAGGGTCGAGGACATGCGTACGCTGGTGATCGTCACGGTTCTCGGGTTCTCGGCGCTCGGTGGCTGCACGAAGTCGGCTGACAAGACCGCGGTGAAAGCCACCGCCGAGATCCCGACGATCACCATCGATCAGCTCGACACGATGCTCGCGAAGAGCGTCTGCGTCCCGGTCGACGCGAACGGCGAGCGCACGCGGCAGAAGATGGGTGTGATCCCCGGCGCGGTCCTGCTGACCGACTCGGAGACGTTCACGCCCGCCGAGCTGCCGGCCGACAAGGCGAAGACGCTGGTGTTCTACTGTGCGAACACGAGCTGCGGTGCGTCGCACGAGGCCGCTGCGAAGGCCCTGACTGCCGGCTATACGGACGTCAAGGTCCTGCCCGACGGCATCGCCGGCTGGGTCAAAGCCGGCAAGAAGATCCAGTCGATCTAGGCCAGCGTCGCGCGCAGACCATCGACGAGCTTGGTCTCCGCGACGACACCTAGTTGATCGCGGAGCCGATCGACACGCGCGCGAGAATCGAGGATCTCTCCAGACCGTGCCGGCGCGTGCTCGATCGTCGAGCTCCCACCACACAGGTCGAGAATGGTGCTCGCGAGCTCCTTGACGGTGATCGCCTGGCCCGTCCCGACGTTCGCGATCAGCCGGCTGTTGCCATCGCCGAGCGCCGCTGCGATCGCGCGAACCACGTCGCCTACGTAGACGAAGTCTCGGGTCTGCTTGCCATCCCCGAAGATGGTCAGCGTGCGGCCGCTGCGCGCGCGGTCCGCAAAGATCGAGATCACGCCCGAGTACGGGCTCGTCGGATCCTGACGCGGACCGTAGACGTTGAAGAAGCGCAACGCGGTGGTCGGCACGCCATACTGGCTCGCGTAACAGTCCAGCGCGAGCTCCGAGGCGAGCTTGTTGATGCCGTACGGCGACATCGGCTGGAGTGGAATGTCCTCCGCGACCGGCATCTTGACGACGTCACCGTAGACGGCCGCCGAGGATGCGAAGACGACCTTCTTGACGCCCATGGCGCGGGCGTACTCGAGCACGTGGAGCGTGCCCCCGTAGTTGATCTGCATGTCGCAGCCTGGGTTCGCCATCGAGCTGACGACCGAGACCTGCGCTGCGAGATGAACGATCCGCTCGACCGGCCCCAGCTTCGCCGTGATCGCCGCGAGCCCCGCGAAGATGCCATGCGAGACATCGCACTCGACGATCGACAGCCGATCCGAGCCGGCGTGCTGCGCGAGGTTCGCGCGCTTGCCCGTGCTGAAGTTGTCGAGCACCACCACGCGGTGGCCGGTCGCGATCAGCTTGTCGACGGTGTGCGATCCGATGAAGCCCGCGCCGCCGGTGACCACTGCAAGGGGGAGAAGCGCCATGCCGCACTGTACCTGCGCCGTGCGATCGTCGTCGTGAGATCACCGTGATGAAGGTCAGTCGCGACCGAACGCGACACGGCCGAGCTGACCGAGCAGGACATCGAGTGCGACCTTGTTGTCGCCCCCTTCGGGAACGATCAGGTCTGCCCATCGCTTCGTCGGCTCGACGTACTCGATGTGCATCGGTCGCACCGTGGCGTAGTACTGATCGCGGATCGACTGGAAGCTACGGCCGCGCTGCTCCAGATCGCGTCGGATCCGGCGGATCAACCGGATATCCGAGTCGGTGTCGACGAAGATCTTGATGTCCATCTGATCGCGCAGCAGGATCTCGGTGAACACCAGGATGCCCTCGACGATGATCACGCGCGCCGGCTCGATGTGACGGAGATCTGCGCGTCGGCAGTGCGTCGCGAAGTCGTAGATCGGGATGTCGACGGCGCGGCCGGCGCGCAGCTGGCGCAGGTGCTCGACGAGCAGGTGACTCTCGAGCGATGCCGGATGATCGTAGTTGATGCGTGCGCGCTCCTCGAGCGGAAGGTGCCCCTGGTCGAGGTAGTACGCGTCGTGCTCGATCGTCACGCAACGGCCGGGCATCGATGCGGCGAGCTTGTGCGCGACCGTGGTCTTGCCAGAGCCGGTCCCCCCGGCGATGCCAACAACGAGCGGACGTGAGGGCGAGGACTGCGCGGACATCGGCGGAATACTACTCGACTTGCCGCTACGGGATCGCCGACGACACCATGCCCATCATCAGCGCGGACAACGAGCCGGTGACGCGGACGGTGGTGCCCTTGCGGACCGCATTGATCATACCGATCGACGCGTTGGTGTTGTCGAACACACCTTTGAGCTGCGCCGTGATCGAGGCCTCGAGCTTCTTGGCCTCGGCCTCGGTCTTGACGTCCATCGCCATCTCGAACACGACGAACCGGTCCTCGGGCCGGAGCCACGCGACGGCATCACTGCCGACCGGCAACGTGTCATTCGGCCAGACGACCTTGCCACTACCGTCGAGCAAGAACGTCAGCGCGCGCTCTGCGGGTAACGTCGCGAGCAACTGCTTCGCGTGCTTCGTCAGGCCGACAGCCCGCTTCACATTCTCGTGAACCTGCGCTGCGGCGAGATCCTGCCGCACGCTGATGTAGACGGTGTGCTCGTCGAGAAAGTCGATCCAGCCTACGGCGGGCAGCTGCAGGAGGCGCGCACCGTCTGTCGTGGTGAACGTCTGGGACTGACCAGCAAAGCACGCCTCGACATCCGCGCGCTTCCACC
>JACCQV010000422.1 GCA_013813945.1 Deltaproteobacteria bacterium
GCCGGTCGCCTGGTCCTGCGACGACGACGCCGATTCGGCGTCCGTACGAGCCGACAACATCGACCGTGTCGCGATCAGCGATACCGGAACGTACTCGCTCGCGCCCGGCGCCTTGAAGGCAAAGCCCGACCAGGCGGAGACCAACGAGCTCGAGCTGCGGCGGACCAACCGGGTCACGCCACGCGGCGGCGCGGCGGGCTCGGAGTGGACCGTCACGATCGAGAATCATATCGAGGTCGTCGCCCTGCCGAACCCGGCTCTATAAGTAGAGCGCGCGCGCGTACCGCTGCGCACCAAATCCCGCGCCGTTGTTCGGACAACCCATCTGTGTGCACGATCCACGGATGGGCTTCGTCGACGTGTTCCAGCGCGGTCGTAGCAGTGTCCTCCTCGGCTCACGCCAGTTCACGCTGACGATCGCGGGCTTTGGCATCGAAGCGAAGCCGCGTCTCCCGGCGACGATCGCGCACCTCGTCGACGGGATGCTCGTGTTCGGTCCGTACGATGTGGCTGCGGCACGCGCGCGCGGCGAGCTCAAGAACGTCCTGATTCGCCCCGGCACGCCACCGCACGGCCTGCTCGCGCGTCATGCACTCTCCGAGAACAGCATCGTCACGTACTCGAGTGCGCAGCGCGGCTCCACGCAGCTCGTGCTCGGCACGGGCATGCGCGACTACGATCCGGTGCTCGAGAGCGTGACCGTCGCGGATCACCCCGCGCAGTGGCGCATCGTCACCGACGATCACGAGATCGTATGGCCGGCGACGATGGTGCTCCGCGTCGACGGGAACCTCGCCAACCGGACAGGCCCCTACGAGCTTGCGCTCGATGGCTCACCGGACAGGCTGATCTCGTTCCACGGTCCGCTCATCGGCGATCGCATCCCGCGGCCCGAGCAGCTGCTGTCGCCCGGTCAGAGCTGGGGCGAGTCGGGTTCGTTCACCGGGACCGTCAAGAATGTCCGGTGGTTCACCGTCGGCCACACGCTGGGCGATGCCGCGACGTTGCAGCGCTACTACCTCGTCCCGATCGATCGCGATGCGATCTATCTGCTGCGCGCAGTGGCTACTCCCGACACGGCGGCTGCGATGTTCGGTGCCGCAGACTTCGTCGCGCGCTCGCTCCGCCCGCGGTTCTAGTCCAGCGATGATTTTCGCGCCCGTTGTTGAGTTGCAGTCGTGCCGAGGCTTATGGTGGCCCCCATGCAGAACGCGTTGGTCGCTGTGATCGCAGCTGGATCGCTCGCTGGGTGCAGTGGTGACGATGGTTTCGATGGCGGACCAGAGTCGCCGATGGCTACCTCGACGATCACGGAGTACATGGGCGGCAGGGTGACCGGCACCGCTACGTTCATCGAGGACCAATCAGGCACGCCGGTCGATAGCGTGACGCTGAGGCTGACGATCAGGGGTTGCGTCGAGGGCAAGGTGTACGGAGTCCATATTCACGCCGGCTCCGCGTGCACCGATAACGCCTCGCAAGGCGAGCACTGGGACACGGCCCGCGGCGAAGGCATCCCTTCGATCACCTGTGTCACCGCCGGGATGATCCCTTCGGGCACGAGCGGCACGACCACGATCAACCGGGTCGCGACCGATCCCTTGCTTGCGTGGAGTGTCGGGGGCGACATCGCGACCGATGTGATCGGCCACACGATCGTCGTTCACGATCCCGATGTCCCGATGACCCGCGTCGCCTGCGGCGTGATCGCACCGAAAACCAGCGAGTGACTCAGTCGTCGAGCGTACCGACGTACTTCTTCACGTTGCGCTCGTGCTCGCCCACGGTCTTCGCGAACGCGTGGCTGCGCGATCCCTTGGACGACGCCACGAAGAAGAAATAGTCGCTGCCGTCGGGCGACAGGGTCGCTTCGATCGAGGCCTTGCCGGGGTTCGCGATCGGACCGGGCGGCAGGCCGACGTGCGCGTACGTGTTGTACGGGTTGTCCAGGTCGTCGAGCTGGGCGCGGTGCAGGCGATCGCAGCCCATCGGCTTCGGCGGGTTCGCCTTGAGACACGGCTCGTGCCACGCGATGCATGCTGCCGACTTCTGCGCCGGCACCATGCAGCCGTAGCGGATCGTCGGATCGGTCTGCAGCTTCTTCGGCTTGAAGGTCGGCGACGACAGCCGGTTGATGAACACCTGCGCGATCCGCGGGCGCTCCGACGCCTCGACTGCCTCCTTCTCGACGATCGACGCCATCGTCAGGATGTCCTTGTCGCTCCAGCCCATCTTCTCCTTGAGCTTTGCGGTGTCGCGCGGGTGCTTGTTGACGAGCTCGTTCCAGACCTCGCGATGACGGGTGATCAAGCGCTCGAGCACGATCGCGGGCTTCTCACCGATCCGGAACTGATAGGTGTCGGGGAACAGGTAGCCTTCGACGCTGTCGCCCGGAATCGCGTAGCGCCCGAGGAACTCCTTGTCGCGCGCGAGCGCCTCGAGGTCCTTGGCCGACGCGATCTTGGCGTCGCCGATCAGGGCGAAGAACTCGAGCATGGTCTTGCCCTCGGGCAGCGTGACCTTTGCTGTCGCTTCCTTGACGCCCTTGGTCAGGATCTCGAGCACCTGACTCGGCGTGCGGTTGTCGGCGATCAGGTACTTGCCTGGCTTGACGCCCGTCGTCTTGCCTTCCCACATCGCGTAGAGCCGGAACCACGTCGGCTTGTCGATCACGCCGCGGTCGGCGAGCACCGCCGCCACTGACGGGAAGCTCATGCCGCTCTTGATCTCGACCTCGACGTCGACGCCCTTCCCTCCGTGCGCCTCATCCGGATACGACAGCGCGCGATGGATGAACCAGCCCGCGAGCGCGCTCACGATCACCAGCGAGCCGATCACCACGGCGAGCGCGGTCCGGAACGAACGCTTGGACATCGCGCGAACGTTAACCGGCCCGGCGCTGCGCGTCGAGCCAACCTTGGAGGATGAGACACGCCGCCTGCTGATCGATGACGGTCTTGCGCTTCTCGCGCGAGACATCGGCGTCGATCAGAATGCGCTGCGCCTGCGCGGTCGTGAACCGCTCGTCCTGCTCGTGGAGCTTCAGCTCTGCCGGGAGCTGAGCTCGCAAGATCGCCACGAACTCCTGAACGCGACGTGCGCGATGACCAACACGCCCTGACAGCTCGAACGGCATCCCCACGACGACATCGGTGACAGCGTGCTCGACACACATTGCGACGACGGCGCTCGCGTCACCAGATTGTCCGATCCGCGCGAGCACGGTGAGCGGATGCGCCGCAATCTCGGCTTCGTCGGTCAAGGCGACTCCGATCGTCTTGCTGCCAACATCGAGGCCGAGTGCACGCATGGTTCGTGGTTGTAGCAAAACCGAAAAAAAAACGGCCCTCCGAGGGGGGGCCAAGGAGGGCCGGGGCGCAGATCGCAGGAGCTACTAGTTGCCTCAGGTGGTGGGGGAGACCAGCGGGATGAGGGGGGAGGGAACCACCGGTCATCCACCGAGTCGAAACGTTGACTCCTGCGTCGCGCGTGTGAGCTGTTTGGTTGTCAACGAAACCCGATGACCTTGGTTCCTATTCCTTGGAACCTCGAGCACCGCGTTCGGTTGCTAGATTTCTAGAGCAGAATCGATGCCAGCTTCGTTTTGCCCGCGAACGGGATCTACTCGACGTTCACGC
>JACCQV010000436.1 GCA_013813945.1 Deltaproteobacteria bacterium
GTGGGGATGTACAGCTCGTAGCCGAGCTCACCGAGGTACGTGATGCGGATGCACAGCACGCGCGCGAAGCCGATATCGATCTCGCGCGCTGCGCGGAACGGGAACGCTTCGTTCGTCATGTCCGCGCTGGTCACGAGCTGCATGAGCTCGCGCGAGCGCGGTCCCTGGATGTTGATCTGCGCGTAGGCGCCGGTCATGTCAGCGACGTGCGCGTGCGCATCGCCGATGCTCCGCTTCATCCAGGTCTCGACGTGGCGGTGTGCGGTATCGGATGCGACCACCCAGAACCGATCGTCGGCGAGCTTCGTCACGGTCAGATCGGCCTGCAGCTTGCCGGCGACGTCGAGCCACTGCGTGTACGTGATCTGTCCGACCGCACCGTCGACGGAGTTCGCCGAGATGTGATCGAGCACGCGGCCCGCGTCGCGTCCCTCGACGAGGAACTTCGACATGAACGACATGTCCATCAGGATCACGCCCTCGCGCGCGGCGCGATGCTCCGCCTCCCACTGCGGAAACCAGTGCTGGCGGCCCCAGCTGTGCTGCTCGATCGTCGGCTGCTCGGGCTTGTACCAGTCGGCCCCTTCCCAGCCGCTGACGTCGCGGAAGTACGCACCGAGCGCGGCGAGCCGATCGTAGAACGGTGACTTCCTCGCACCGCGTGCGGTCACCATCGTGTGGGTCGGGTAGTGGCACTTGTAGACCATGCCGAGCGACTCGACGGTTCGTGTCCGCCGGTACTCCGGGTTGGTCTGGTAGGTGTGCAACCGATCGATGTCCATCGCGGTGACATCGACGTCGGGACGGCCGTTGATGATCCAGTGCGCCATCACGCGTCCCAGGCCACCGCCGGTCAGGATGCCGATCGAGTTGAGACCGGCGCACACGAAGTAGTTCTTGAGCTCGGGCGCCTCGCCGACGATCGGCCGCAGATCCGGAGTGAAGCTCTCCGGCCCGCAGAAGAACTTCTTCACGCCGGCCGTCATCGAGATCGGGACGCGCGCCATCGCCTTCTCGACGTACGGCCCCATGCGCTCCCAGTCAGGCTGGATCTCGCCGAACGAGAAGTCGTCGGGAATGCCGCGGATGTTCCACGGTGCGCACACCGGCTCGAACAGGCCGATCATCAGGCCGCCGACCTCCTCGCGGAAGTAGACGTACGAGGCGGGATCCTCGAGGACAGGCCAGTCCTTCGATAGCTCCGGAATTCGCTCGGTGATCAGGTAGTAGTGCTCAGCAGCCTGATTTGGAATCGTCACGCCGTGCTGAGCGCCAAGCTGCCGCGCCCACATGCCCGCGCAGTTGACGACGTACTCGGCCTCGATATCGCCGAACGGCGTCGACACGCCCGTGACTGCTCCGCGATGCGTCTTGAGACCGGTGACCGGAACGTTCTCGAGCAGCGTCGCGCCTTGCTGACGCGCGCCCTTCGCGAGCGCCATCGTGACGCCGACCGGATCGGCGCGGCCGTCTTCCTTGACGTAGAAGCCCGCGAGCAGATCGTCGGTCTTCGCGAGCGGGAACAGATCGCCGACCTGACGCGGCGTGATCTCCTTGACGTCGATTCCCATCAGCCGGTTGAACGCCGAGACGCGGCGATACTCCTCGAGGCGATCGCGATCCGACGCAACCTCGATGAACCCGGTGCGCTTGAAGCCGGTGTTCTGCTCGGTCTCCGCCTCGAGGCGCGCATAGAGATCGCAGGAGTACTTGCGCATCTCGGTCGACGTCTCGGACGTCGAACCGAACGTCACCATCAGCCCGGCGGCGTGCCAGGTGGTCCCCGAGGTCAGTCGGTCGCGCTCCAGGAGCACGACGTCCTTCCATCCCATGTGGGCCAGGTGATAGGCGACCGAGCAACCGATGATGCCGCCGCCGACGATGACGACGCGCGCTCGCTGCGGCAACGGAGGGGGGGACATACGCCCGGAGGATACCGGAATGTGCCCGTCGGACACACAGGCTCAAATGGCTTGTCGTCGAGAGCTTGCTGCTATCATCGAGACCTATGGGTGGAGCGCAAGCGCAGGATCTAGCGACCGGTGACATGGTCGGCGAGTACCGGGTCGATCAGCAGATCGGCGAAGGCGGCATGGGCAAGGTGTACTCCGCGACCCACCCGGTGATCGCGAAGCGAGCCGCGATCAAGATCCTTCACCCCGAGCTCAGCGTGAATCGCGAAGCGGTCGAGCGCTTCGTTCAGGAAGCCCGCTCGGTCAACCAGATCGGCCACCCCAACATCGTCGACATCTTCTCGTTCGGCACGCTGCCCGACGGACGCTGCTACTTCGTCATGGAGTGGCTGCGCGGCGAGAGTCTTCGCGACCGGCTGCGCAAGACCCGCGTCTCGCTCGCCGAAGCGCTCACCTTCATCGAGACGATCGCGGTCGCCCTCGAGGCTGCCCACGAAAAGGGCATCGTCCACCGCGACCTAAAGCCCGACAATATCTACCTCGTCGAGTTCAAGGGGAAGCCGCCGCAGGTCAAGCTGCTCGACTTCGGCATCGCGAAGCTCGTCGGAGGAGACGCGCGATCGGAGCACACGCGCACCGGCAACCTGCTCGGCACGCCGGCGTACATGTCCCCGGAGCAGTGCCGCGGTCACATGGTCGATCACCGCACGGACATCTATGCGCTCGGCTGTGTCGCGTACGAGCTGTTCACCGGTTGGCTGCCGTTCCCCGCCGACAACGCCGCGGACATGATCGCGAAGCACCTGTTCGAGCATCCGCCGTCTTCGCTTGCGAGAAACCCGCAAATTCCGCCCGAGCTCGATGAGCTCGTGAGGCACATGCTCGCGAAAGACTCGAACGCTCGCCCGACTCTCGCGCAGGTGCGCGAGCATGCCGGCCGCGCGCTCGCGTACGTGACGGCGCCCAGCTACGGCGGCCGTACCGCAACGCCGGTCCACGGCATTCCACAGCAGTACGGACCGCAGATGACGCCGTCGAGCATCGGCCCGCAGATGACGCCCGGTGTCGCGCCCCAGATGACGCCCGGCATCCACCCCGGGATCTCGACGTACACGCCGGCTCCCGGGACGATGAGCGTGCTGGGTACCGGGCTGTCTCCGGCGGCGAAGAAATCGAAGCTCGGCGTGATCATCATCGGCACCGTCGTTGCGGCGGCGGTTGCCGTCGCGGTCGTCGTCGGCGTCAACAGCAAGGGCCGCGAGGACACCCGTGCCGTCGGCGGTTCCGCCGACACGACCGATACGGTGAAGCCCGCCGATCCCGCCGGCGACAAGACCGTTCCTCGGACCGGCAGTGGTACGACGCCGGCTGATTCCACCGCGACCGCCAAGCCGGTCGATGGAACCAAGCCCGACGACGCCACCAAGCCGGCGGACGCGACCAAGCCCGCGGATACAACAACGACCGCTGGCGGCACGACACCCGCGGATGGAACCAAGCCCCTCGATACCGCGGCGACCAAGCCTGCCGATGGAACGACGCCGACCGACGGCACGACGCCGACCGACGGCACGAAACCGGCTGACACGACCACTGCGACCAAGCCGGTGACAAAGCCGACCAGGAAGCCGACCCGCAAGCCGACTCGCAAGCCGACCTCGGGTGATGATGACGCACCGATGTGATGGGAGAAGCCACGTGAACGCACGGTCCTCGCTCGTGATCTCGCTCTTGCTCGCCGCCGGTTCGGCGAACGCGCAGGCGCCCGCCCCCAATCCCGCTGCCGACGCTGCGCTCTCCGAAGGGCGCCGCCTCTACGATCTTCAGGAGTGGGATCAGGCGATCGCGAAGTTCAAGGAGGCGTATCGCCTTCGAGCCGACGCGCCGTCGCTGTTCAACATCGCCCAGTCGTACCGGCTCAAGGGCGACTGCGCGAACGCGGCGAGCTTCTACAAGACGTTCAAGCGCAACTTCCCCAAGGAGAAGAACATCGACAAGGTCGACAAGTTTGTCGCCGAGATGGAGGCGTGCGCGAAGAGTGGCGGCAAGCCGGTCGATCCGGTGAAGCCCGATCCGGTGAAGCCCGATCCGGTGAAGCCGGATCCGGTGAAGCCCGACCCGGTGAAGCCCGACCCCGTGAAGATCGACCCCGTGAAGACCGATCCGGTCACCAAGACTGATCCCGTCACGACGGATCCGGGCGGCGGCTCGGTCTCCGGCTCGACGCAACCGCCGGCCAAGAGTGGCGGCGCCATGAAGATGGTGGGCCTCGGCGTCGCCGGCGTCGGGGTAATCGGACTTGGCGTCGGTGTGATGTTCGGGGTGCGCGCGCGCTCCGCGGCGTCGGATGCCGAGGCGATCGGGATGAACGAAGCGTGGATGCCCGAGATCGAGACGCGTGGCGAGAAAGCCTCGAAGAACGCGAAGATCTTCTTCGCGATCGGCGGTGCAGCGGTCATCACCGGCGGCGTCCTGTACTTCCTTGGCGCGAAGAAGAGCAAGGAGAGCAGCGGCGTGAGCTTCGTCCCCACGCACGATGGTGCGTCCCTCGCCTGGACGGGCGACTTCTGAGTTGCGGGCCTTATTCTTCGTTCTGATGATCTGGCACCTCATCGGCTCTGCGTCGCGAATCACGACTGCGCTCCCCATGCAGCAGGTCATGTACCCCGACATCCCGGGGACGCGGCCATTCGAGCCGGTCGCGGCCGACATCTACACCACCAGCTTCGTCACCCTGTTCCACGTCGAGCCGCAGGCGGAGCGCGACGTCATCCAGCTCCTCGAGCCGGCGGCTGGAAACTTCGCTCTGTTCAAGATTCCGGCGCTGCGTCACGTCACGACCTCGATCGGTCAGTAGCGCGTGGCATCGCTGATTCCCGTCGGAGACGGTCCCAACGCTCGCTGCAAGCTGTGCGGCAAGACCGCGGTCGGACCCTGCGCGCGCTGCAAGGCTGCCGTCTGCGGTGATTGCTGCGAGCTGACCGAGGGCGGCGCGACGACGTTCGCGATCTGTCTGTCCTGTGTGAAGCGCGGCGGTAGCACGCTCGCGCCCGCGTGGCTCGGCCTTCTCGGCTGGCTGGCGTTGGTCGTCTTGCCACTCGCTGCCGTCGCTGTGGCGCTGCGGCTTCTGCTCCGGCACTGATACTCTCGGAGGACGTGACCGACAGTCTGCTCCAGATGTTTGGACTGTTCGGTGGTGCGTGCGTGATCGGGTTCATCGCGGGCATGTTCCCGATCGTCAGCATCGAGCTGTTCCTCGTCGGCGTGTCGGCGATGGCTCACCCGAGCCCCGCGGCGATCGCGCTGCTCATCCTGCTCGCCGCGATCGGTCATCAGATCGCGAAGACGCTCTGCTACTACGCCGGCGAGGGCATGCTCGCGCTGCCCAAGGGCAAGATGAAGGCTCGGATCGAGAAGGCGCGCGCGAGGATCGATCGCTGGAACAAGCGGCCGAAGCTGATCATGTTCTTCGCGTGCACGGTCGGGTTCCCGCCGCTCTACCTGATGGCCTTCATCGCGGGCCCGCTGATGAAGATGAGCTTCTGGCTGTTCACGTTCATCTGCTTCTTCGGCCGGATCGGCCGGTTCGCTGTGATGATGATCGTTCCGCAGCTCATCCAGGGCTGATCGCTTCGCGCACGCGGTCGGTGTGACGCACGCGGGATCCCCAGACGGTGAGGCCGTAGCGCCGGACGCGCCGATGGGTGTCCCCCTCCAGATCGTGCCAGCGATCCGAAAGCTCCGCGTACGACAGAAACGCCCGTGCACCCTCGATCAGCGGATCCTCGACAAACACACCGCGCGCATCGTGTCCGATCACGACGACCCAGTGCCCGGCGCGCCAGTGCGTGCGATAGCTCGCGCGCTCGCCCCAGGCCTGCAGCATCACGATCACCGGGCGGCCGCGATCGAGCTCGGAGCGCAGGCGAGCGTCGGTCATCCCGCGCGCTTCGGTGTAGCGAAGCCGATAGCGACGAACCGCGCGCACCAGGTGCGCCGGATCGCTCCCGAGGCGCCCGAAGCCCATGTCCCGTACCACGGCGGCCTCCGTTCCCGGCCCGACTCCGAAGTACCGGCTCACGGCGAGCACCGCCGCCGCTCCACATGTGTAGTCGGTGCGCTGCACGACACACGGCAGCTCGACCCGGACCGCACCGTGCGGGATCCTCACCGCGGCGAGCCTACGCCAGGCTTGTGCGGCGCGGGCGTTCCGTGCGAACGAACAGGCATGAGCGAACATCCCACCGACTTCCAGGGCTCCATCGAGAACGCGATCACCACCGCGATCAAGGAGAAGATGCCGGATGCCGCCGTCGAGGTCTCGGGCGGAGGCGGCCACTGGCGGATCGGGGTCGTCTCGACCGCGTTTGCCGGCAAGAGCATGCTCGAGCAACAGCGCCTGGTGCTCGGCGCGATCAAGCACCTGATCAACGGCGCCAATCCTCCGATCCACGCGGTCGACTCGCTGACCACGAAGACGCCGTGACCGCCGACATCAACACGACCGCCACGGCGATCGAGGCGTTCGTGCAGCACTACATCGCCGCCGGTGTTGCGCCCAAGGAGGTGCAGGTGCGCCCGTCCGGCGACGACCTCGACGTGATCAAGGTGTGGATCGATCTCGGTTCCGCCAAGGTCGACGTCCAGGCATGGGCGCGCGAGTGCGAGATCGCGATCGAGCAGCACGTGCCGGATGCCGCGGCGTTTCAGATCGCGGTTCGCGTCGAATCGGAACCGTAGCGCCTACGGCTTCGGTGGAGCGAGCATCGCGGCGATCGCGTCGCGCGTGAGCGGGTGGTAGCCAGCCTTCGCCTTCTCGAACGTCGTCGCCGCGAGGTCGCGCCAGAAGTCGTTTCTTGCGATCAGCGGCTCGTAAACGGCGCGCACGAGCCATCGCCGGCCGACGTGCATCAGGAACTCCTCGATCTGCGGTGCCGCTTCGCGGATATCCGCCTTGATCAGCACGGGGAACCAGCGCATCTGGATCAGCCGATTCGGCGACCGCGTCAGCTGATGCTTGGCGTCGAGTGCGAGCAGCCGTGGCCTCGAGATGTCACCCGGCAGCCCATCGAGGAACGCCATCCAGTCCGTCGTCTTCCACGTCTTCGTGTCGGGCAGCTTCCCTTCCTTCGCATACGTGACCGCCTGCGCCTCGAGGGCGGCGACCCGGGTCGACGTCGAGGGCGGCGCCGTCGGCGGAAGCCCGGGCTTGTGCAGCCAGTCCGCGAGCGTCCACCCCGGATCGTGCGCGGCGAACAGCGAGGCGGCGTCGGCCTCGAAGCTGCGTGAGTCCGTCGACTGGAACGCCAGGCGATCGAAGCGAGCGCGCAGGAACGCATCGAAGGTCGGACGGCCGAACGCGAGCTCCATCGCGCGGAGCAGCAGTGCACCCTTCTCGTATGCGACATCGGTCGGCGCGTCCTCCGGATCGCGATCCGGGCCGAAGTCGAGGGCGAGCCGCGTGTCCTTGTTCGTGCCGCCCGCGTCCGCGAGCACCTTCTCGAGATCCTTGCGCCCCATTGCCCAGCTCATGTCGGCGGCTTCCTTGCCGCGAAGCTCCTCCATGATCCGGCGCTCGACGTAGGTGGTGAAACCTTCGTTGAGCCACAGATCGTTCCACGTCGAGTTCGTGACGAGGTTCCCCGACCACGAGTGCGCGAGCTCGTGCGCGATCAGCGACACAAGGCCGCGGTCACCGGTGATGACCGTTGGCGTCAGGAACGTCAGGCGTGGGTTCTCCATGCCGCCGAATGGAAAGCTCGGTGGCAGGACGAGGATGTCGTAGCGACCCCAGCGATACGGGCCGTACAGCTTCTCGCCCACCTCCATCATGGTGTCGACCTCCGCGAACTCGTTCACCGCGGCGGTCACGACGGACGGCTCGGCGTAAACCCCGGTGCGCTTCCCGATCGGCTTGAACGTCAGATCGCCGACCGCCAGTGCCATCAGGTACGACGGGATCTTTTGATCCATCTTGAAGTGCCAGCGCTTGTCGGCCTCCACGGCTTCTGGATTCTCCGCGCTCATCACAGCGCGAAGCCCATCGGGAACCTCGACGTGGGCGGTGTACGTGAACCGCACGCCCGGCGAATCCTGGAGCGGGATCCACGTCCGCGCATGAATCGCTTGCGACTGCGTGAACAGCATCGGCTTGACCTTGCCCGCCGTGCCGGACGGCTCGACCCACAGCAGCGCCGTCGCGTCAGGGCTGGTGCGGTACTCGATCGCGACGCACGGCTCCTGCGTCGTTACGGTCAGCGCACGACCGAGCCGCTTGACCACCGGACCGAGCGTGAACGGAAGCTTCTCGTCCGAGCCGCATCGCTTGACGTGATCGATCGTCAGCCCGTTGGTATCGAACACGACCTCGGTCGCCGTGGGATCCCGTCGCTCGAGCCGCAGCTGTGCGTTGCCGGTGAGCACCTTCGTCTCGAAGTTGACCAGGAGCGCGAGGTCGAGGTGCTGAACGGAGACCTGATCCGGGCGCGACTGCGAGTGCGGATCGCGGCGCACGGGCGTCGTCGGCAGCGCTGAGCCCGAGCCCGGCCCCACCGGCGGATCGGTCTTCGGCGGCGGTCGATTCTCTTTGCAGGCGGCGAGCCCCAGCGCGATGGCGGCAACCCGGATCACTTCGGGGTGTTCTCCATGGTCGTCAGCATCTCGGTGAGAAACCGCTCGATCTGATCGGGATGCGGAACTTGGCACTCGCCGCTCTGGGTCAGCGTCGACTCCCACTTCCAGTAGCCTGGCGGCTTCGGCGGCTCCGGGGACTTGCGCTTCCAGTACCAGAGGCGCGCCTCGCGCACGCCTGGCGGATACGGCGTCGCGGCGAGGCCGTAATCGTTGGTCCACAGATAGAACCGCGGCACGACATCTCCCGAGATCTTGCCGAGCTCGATGATCCGCACGAGCTTTGGCTCGGGCTTGTCGAGGAACGCGCGCAGCGCGGCGTAGGCGCGGGTCGCGCACGCAACCGCCTCGGGCCGCGCATCGGCAGCATTCGGATCGGCCTCACCGGGTGCCACGACGCCCTGCGCCGGGTAGAAGCCCCAGAGGACCTCCTCGGGATACTTGATCTCCGCAGTCCCTGCGTAGGGCCAGTACTCCGCGCCCGCGAGCAGAAAGCCGTTCAGCGTGAACGTCGTCATCGGCTGCGCGGGATCGGTCACCGCATCGGGACTCACGGCCTGCGATGCCGGCGCGACCGGTGCGGGCTTCGCCGAGCAGGCAGCAGTGATCAGGACAGCGAGGATCGCGAAACGCATCCGCCGCTGATAGCACGGCGGACGTTCTCGTTACGGCCGGATCAGCTCGTACTCGTCCAGGGTCGAGCTACGGAAAAACCCGCGCGGCGTGCACGCGGTGGCATTCACCACGCCGCCGCTGACCGTGCCCGTGCAGTTCGGCGCACCGACGGACGTCGTCGTGCCGAGCGCGTGGCACTCGTTTCCGACACCGTCGTAATCGATACAGACACGCAGCGGCGCCGAGACGCTCGTGTTGCCGACGCCATCGGTCGTCAGCACCGCGGCGCATGCCCAGCCGTCGGCGATGCCGGTCGCTCGCGCATCGAACGCGAACCCGAGGCAGTTGAACGGACCGATGACGGGCATGCCGTAGATCTGCGTCAGGCCGGTGAACGGCGTCTTGATCACCGCGGTCGCGCCGGGCTCGCCCAGGCACAGCGAAGTCGGCCCGGTCGTCGCCGCGGTATCCGACTGGCACGTGGGGGACGCATTGGCGCCGCCGAACACGTCGATCCGGAAGTCACCGCTTCCCGCGGGCGCGACCGGGTCGAGCGAGCTGACCGCCGCCTCGTTCGCGAGCATCGGCACGGTCGCCGGCACGATCGTCGGGTTGATCGCGTCGCAGAACCCGTCGGCGTCGGTATCGACGACCAGCGGCTTGCTCGTGTCATCGAACACGTAGAGCCGCGCGGTCGCGACCCCGGAGTTCGGGATGAACAGCGTCGAATTCAGCGTGCCGGTGTTGCCGAGGTCCGCGATCCGCGCGCGGAGCTCGAAGAGCTGCGGAACCGCCTCGGTATCGTTCGGAGCATCGAGCCCGAGTGGATCGAAGTCGCGGCTGCACTGGTCCATGTTCGGCATCGGCATCGCGAGCGCCTGCGTCACGCGCACGTTCGCCGGATCGAGCGACGACAGCGGGCCGACGTTGTCGAGGATGACCTGGAAGCCGAGCGTCGAGCTGTTGCCGACCGTGTCCTCGGCGCGGATGATGATCGTCGGCGAGACCAGTCCCGCCAGCGGCACGGTGTTCATGAAGCCTTGAAAGTTCGGCTGGCCGGCCATGATCCGGGCGAACACGATCGTCTGACTGCCGACCGTCGCCCGGACGTCCATCACGCCCTCGGGGTCCTCGACCGTGGCCTCGATGCGAACCGTGCCGCGGACGATCGTTCCGGTCACCGGCGAGACCAGGGTGATGACAGGCACCGTATCGCCGAGCGGAGCATCGATCCGGGCGTCGATCGGCTGCGCATCGGTGGGAGCATCCAGCGCGCCATCAACTCTCGGAGGTGCGTCGCTCCCGCCGGGCGGACGAAACGGGTCCTCGCCTCCTCCACAGGCACCGACGAGCACGACCCAGGACGCAACGGTGACCAAACGTGTGTTCCCCACGGGACTATTGTCTCTCGGTCCCGATACCGGGGGCAACTACCCGTCAGACGACTCCGAAGACCTTGCTCGCGATGATGATCGCGATCCCGACGAGGCTCTCGCCGGCGATCAGGCCGGACGCCACCGGGACCGTATAGCTG
>JACCQV010000443.1 GCA_013813945.1 Deltaproteobacteria bacterium
GATCGGCACTGGCTCACCGATCTCCGACCTCATCCTGGTGCAGACCAAGGACCTTCCCGCCGGGCTCGACATGAGGGTCTCCGATGGTACGCAGGGGCCACCCGCGTTCGACCGCGCGAAGCTCGCACCCGCCAGGAAG
The DNA here is from genome assembly GCA_013813945.1 of Deltaproteobacteria bacterium. Classification (GTDB taxonomy): domain Bacteria; phylum Myxococcota_A; class Polyangia; order Haliangiales; family Haliangiaceae; genus JABFXX01. The sequence goes on from JACCQV010000443.1 coordinate 140, forward strand.
CTGACCGATGCCGAGGCAGCGGCGATGCTCGCCCGCGCCAAGCCGATCACCACCGATCCGGCCGACAAGCAGCGGTTCGCCCTGCGCGAGAAATCCCTGCCACCACCCCGGACCGGTCAGACGATCAAGGGTCAGTTCCCACCGCCGCCATCGTCGCTGTTGCCGCCGAAGGCCAGTGATGCCGGCAAGGATCTGACGGTCCTGCGCTGGATGCCGGAAGGCGCCGTGCCGCTCGCGCCCGAGCTCAGCGTGACGTTCAGCCAGCCGATGATCGCGGTGACGTCGCAGACCGATGCGTCCGCCACCACCCCGGTGAGGCTCACGCCGACTCCGAAGGGCAGCTGGCGCTGGATCGGAACCCGGACGATTCTGTTCGATCCGGAGATCCGGTTCCCGCAGGCGACGACGTATCAGGTCGAGATTCCCGCCGGCACGAAGAGCGCGACCGGCGGTGTGCTCAAGCAAGCGGTGAAGTTCTCGTTCGAGACGCCGCCGCCCAAGGTCGTCGCCTCGTATCCGAGCCCGCATGTGCCGCAGCGGCTCGATGTCCCGATGTTCCTCGCGTTCGATCAGAAGATCGATCCGATGGTGGTGGTCGACAAGCTGCGGGTGACGGCGAACGGCGGCGCCGTGCCGATCCGGATGATCGATGCGAAGGAGATCGCGAAGGACAAGCAACTCGCGAGCCTCGTCGAGCAGACGATCAAGAACGAACAAGATGGTCGCTGGGTCGCGTTCAAGGCGACGCGCCCGTTCCCGAAGGACGCCGCGATCGAGATCCAGATTCCGGTCGGGACGCGGTCGGCCGAGGGACCGAACGTCACGAAGGAGGCGCAGAGCCAGTCGTTCCGGACCTATCCACCGCTGAAGATCGAGGAGGCCCAGTGCGGCTGGGGCGGCGACTGCCGGCCCGGCATGCCGTTCACGATCCGGTTCAACAACCAGCTCGACCCCGACAAGTTCGACGAGGCGCAGCTGACCGTCACGCCCGAGATCCCGACGCAGAAGACGGTCCAGTCCGGTCAGATGATCAGCATCGTGGGTCTCACGAAGGCGCGCACGACGTACAAGGTCGTCGTCTCGGGCGGCGTGCTCGACGAGTTCGGCCAGATGCTCGGTACGGACACGACGCTGACGTTCGCCGTCGGTGATGCGCAGCCGTCGTTCTTCGGGCCGAGCGGCATGGTCGTGCTCGATCCGGCGGCGCAGAAGCCGACCCTCGACTTCTTCAGCACGAACTACGAGCACCTGAAGGTCCGTCTCTATCAGGTCACGCCCGCCGACTACGACGTGTGGGGCTTCTACATGCGGAACTACTGGAACAAGGACAAGCCGCCGAGGATCCCGGGCAAGAAGGTGTTCGACCAGCTCGTCCGCGCGAGCACGAAGAAGAATGATCTCATCGAGACCTCGGTCGATCTGAAGCCCGCGCTCGACGCTTCCGGGTTGGGCCACGCGATCGCGATCGTCGAGCCGTATCCATGGACCGAGAGCTACGACCCGCCGCGACTGATGAGCTGGGTGCAGTCCACGAAGCTCGGCGTCGATGCGTATGTGGATTCGGGTCATCTGCTCGCGTTCGCGACCGACCTCGGCACGGGCAAGCCGGCGAGCAATGTCGCACTCGAGATCCGGCCGTTCGGGATCAAGGCGACGAGCGACGACAAGGGCATGGCCTCGCTCGCGCTGTCGAGCGGCGGAACCAAGGGCTCGCACCTGCTGCTCGCGAAGCGCGGTACGGACGTCGCGTTCGTCGCGGAGCACGAGAACTGGTGGAACGAGTCCGGTAGCTGGATCAAGCAGACCAGCACGAACAGCCTCGCCTGGTACGTGATCGACGATCGCAAGATGTACAAGCCGGGCGAGGAGGTCTCGCTCAAGGGTTGGCTGCGCGTGCTCGATCCGGGCGAGGGCGGCGACCTCAATGGCATCGGCGGTGCCGTGACGTCGGTGAAATACACGGTGGTCGATCAGACCGGCAACAAGCTCGCGACCGGGTCGGCACCGGTCTCGGTCATCGGCGGCTTCGATACGAAGTTCCTTCTGCCGAAGACTCCGAACCTCGGCTACGCGAACATCACGTTCGAGGCGCAGGGCCGGATGCGCAGCAGCTACTCGCACGGCTTCCAGATCGAGGAGTTCCGGCGACCGGAGTTCGAGGTTGGCACGCAGGCAACCCAGGGGCCGTTCCTCGTCGGTGGGGCAGGTGACGTCACGGTCACCGCGAAGTACTTCTCCGGCGGACCGCTGCCAGGTGCTCCGGTCAACTGGTACGTCACGGCGGACGCCACGAACTACACGCCGCCCAATCGCGACGAGTACATCTTCGGCTCGTGGGAGCCGTGGTGGGGGTATCGCCATTGGTACGACGACGAAGGCGGGCGCGGCTACAAGCCTCCGAAGACGTGGCAGCACGAAGGCAAGACGGACGCGACCGGCGCGCACACGCTGCACTTCGACTTCCTGTCGGTGAACCCGGCGCGTCCGATGTCGGTGACGGCCAATGCCTCGGTCACGGACGTCAACCGGCAGTCGTGGTCGTCGTCGACCGCGCTGCTCGTACATCCGTCCTCGCTGTACGTCGGGCTGAAGACCAAGAAGCCGTTCGTCGAGCAGGGCACGCCGTTCCCGGTCGACGTGATCGGCGTCGATCTCGACGGCAAGGCGGCGGTCGGCGCCAAGATCGAGGTCAAGGCCGTTCGCATCGACTGGGAGTACAAGAAGGGCAAGTACACGCGGACCGAGGTGGATCCACAGACCTGCCCCGTGACGGCGGCCGCGGATCCGATGCCGTGTCAGTTCGCGACGAAGGAAGGCGGCACCTACGAGATCACGGCGGTGATCGTCGACGACAAGGGACGGCCGAACACGACGACGCTGACGTTCTGGGTGAGCGGTGGCGATCAGCCGCCCGCGCGCGAGGTCAAGCAGGAGATCGTGCAGCTGATCCCCGACAAGAAGGACTACAAGGGCGGCGACGTCGCCGAGATCCTCGTCCAGGCGCCGTTCTATCCGGCCGAGGCCATCGTGAGCTGGCGACGCTCCGGCATCGTCAAGACCGAGCGGCTCACGATGAGTGGGCCCACCACGACGATCAAGGTGCCGATCGCCGACGCGATGGTCCCGAACATGTTCGTGCAGGTCGACCTCGTCGGTGCTGCCGCGCGCACGGATGACAAGGGCGATCCGGATCCGAAGCTACCGAAGCGACCGGCGTATGCCGTCGGCAACATCAACCTGCCGGTACCGCCGAAGCAGCGGACACTCGCGGTGAGCGTCGCGCCGAATGCGCCGAAGATCGGGCCGGGCGAGTCGGCGAAGCTGTCCATCCAGGTCCTCGACGCCCTCGGCAAGCCGGTCGCGAACGCCGAGACCGCGGTGATCGTCGTCGACGAAGCGATCCTGTCGCTGACGGGGTATCAGTTCCCGAACCCGATCGACGTCTTCTACGGTGGCCGTGGGCCCGATACCCGCGATCACTACTCGCGCGCATACGTGAAGCTCGCGAAGCCGGATGCGGCGTCCCTCGCGCAGAACCAGGCGCCAGGGAGCGGCGCACGTGGAAAGATCGCGCGCGCCGAATCCGCGCCGATGGAGAGCTCTGCGGATGCGGCAAGTACGCCCATGGCCGGCGCGCCGCCGCCCGCACCGCCGCCACCCAAAGCGGAGCCGACCAAGAAGGGCAAGCAGGACGAGGAGGAAGGGGACGACGGCAAGGACAGCAATCCCAACAAGGCGATCGCGATCCGCTCGAACTTCAATCCGCTCGCGGCATTCTCGCCGTCGGTGAAGACCGATGGCAACGGGCGCGCGACGGTCGACATCAAGGTGCCGGACAACCTGACGCGCTACCGGATCGTCGCGATCGCCACGGCGGGCGACCGGCAGTTCGGCAAGGGCGAGAGTGCGATCACCGCGCGGCTGCCGCTGATGGTGCGGCCGAGCCCGCCGAGGTTCTTGAACTTCGGGGACACGTTCCGGCTCCCCGTCGTGGTGCAGAACCAGACCGACGCAGCGATGACAGTGAAGATCGCCGTTCGTTCGACGAACGCCGCGATCACCGATGGCGCGGGCCGTGAGGTCAGCGTGCCGGCCAACGATCGCGTCGAGGTCCAGTTCCCCGCGGCGGCGGAGCTCGCGGGCACGGCGCGCTTTCAGGTGGTGAGCGTGTCCGGATCCCACACCGACGCGGCGGAGCTCGCGCTGCCGGTGTGGACACCGGCGACGACCGAGGCGTTCGCGACCTACGGCGTGATCGACAACGGGGCGATCAAGCAGCCGGTCGCGCTGCCGGGCAAGGTCGTCACCCAGTTCGGCGGGCTCGAGGTGACGACGGCGTCGACGAACCTCCAGGCGCTGACCGACGCGTTCCTCTATCTGGTCAAGTATCCCTACGAGTGCGCCGAGCAGCGCGCGTCGCGGATCATGGCGATCGCGGCGCTGCGCGACGTGCTGGTCGCGTTCAAGACCAAGGACATGCCGTCACCCGCGGCGCTCGAGGCGAGCGTCAAGGCGGACATCGAGCGGCTGGCGCAGATGCAGAACTACGACGGCGGCTTCGCGTTCTGGGAGCGCGGGCATCCGTCGAATCCGTACATCAGCGTCTACGTCACCAACGCGCTCGTCCACGCGCAGGCGAAGGGCTACGCCGTGCCGAAGGAGATCCTCGCGAAGGCGAAGCCGTACCTCGCGAAGATCGAGCAGCACTACCCCTGGTACTACAGCAAGGAAGTGCGCTGGGCGATCTCCGCGTACGCGCTCTACACGCGCAAGCAGATGGGCGACCTCGACATCGCGAAGGGGCAGAAGCTGTTCGCCGAGTACGGCGGCACCAAGGCCGCGACGGTCGGCATGGAGACCCATGGCTGGATGCTCGGCCTGTTCGCCGGCAACAAGACCGCCGAGAAGGAGCGCAAGGAGCTCGTGCGGCATGCGACGAACCGGGTCTCCGAGACCGCGGGCGCCGCGAACTTCGTCACGAGCTACGGCGACGGCAACTACCTCCTGCTTTCGAGTGATCGTCGCGTCGACGCCGTGATGCTCGAGTCGCTGATCCAGGAGCAAAAGGATCTCGATCTGATTCCGAAGGTCGTGACCGGCCTGCTCGGCCATCGCAAGGCGGGGCGCTGGCTCAACACGCAGGAGAATACGTTCGCGCTGCTCGCTCTCGATCTCTACTTCCAGACCTACGAGAAGGTGACGCCGGACTTCGTGTCACGGGTCTGGCTCGGCGCGGACTACGCGGGCGACCTCGCGTTCAAGGGCCGCACCACGGATACGTTCTCGATCAACATCCCGATGGCGCAGGTCGCTGCTCACGACAAGCAAGACCTGACGATCCAGAAGGATGGCCGCGGCCGGCTCTACTACCGGGTCGGCATGACCTACGCGCCGGCCTCGCTGAAGCTCGATCCCGCCGACTACGGCTTCGTGGTCACGCGCGCGTACGAGGGCGCGGATGATCCGAAGGACGTCACGAAGGACGCCAACGGCATCTGGCACATCAAGGCAGGTGCGCGCGTGCGCGTGAAGCTGACGATGGTCAACGAGAACCGGCGCTATCACGTCGCGCTCGTGGATCCGCTACCGGCCGGGCTCGAAGCGATGAACCCGGCGCTCGCCGTGACGGGCCCGATTCCGACGGATCCAAACGAACAGAAAGCGCGAGGCGCGTACTGGTGGTGGTACGGCCCCTGGTACGAGCACCAGAACCTGCGCGACGAGCGGACCGAGGCGTTCGCGGCCCTGCTGTGGCAGGGCGTGCACACCTACGAGTACGTCGCGCGCGCGACGACGCCGGGGAACTTCGTCGTGCCGCCCACCAAGGCGGAAGAGATGTACATGCCGGAGACGTTCGGCCGCAGTGGCAGTGATCGCGTGATCGTCGAGTGACGCCTGGAACGGTCCGGCGAGGCTGAGGCCGGCGCAGCAGATTCGAGGGAACCGTAGTAGCCTCGCGCCGTGGCCTCCTACGTGTTCATCGACGGTAACGATTTGCGTGCGGCCGAGCTCGCACAGATCGTTCCTGATCTCGCGATCACCGTCGAGGGACTGCAGAGCGGCTTCTCCACCAGCGCCCCCGAGCCCGGTCAGCGCGCACGCGACAAGGTCCGCGCTCATCCCGTGACCGCCGGATGCTTCGCCGAGGCCGTCGACCTCACGACGGTAGACGGCAAGAGCCTTCGGCTCGAGCTCGACACCGAGAACGAGAACCGGTTCACCAAGTGGTGGCGCGAGACTCCCGCCAAGATGCAGCTCGTCATCGCGCTGCGCCGCGAACAGGGCGCCGACATCGAGGTGTTCGCGGCCGTCTGCGAGGGCCGGATCGCCGACAAGCCGGCAGGGCCCCACAAGCTCGGCTGGGATCGCCTGTTCGTTCCGACGGGCGAGGACTTCACGCTCGCGCAGCTGTGCGAGGCGGGGGAGGTCGTCGCCTTCCGCCGGCAGGCCTACGCGGCCCTCGCGCGCGCACTCGGCCTGGTGCCGACGGACGCCTGACGTGGCCGCGCGGTTCGAGGAGCGCGCGAGCAAGCCGGCGCGAGGTCCGCTCGACATCCTTCGCTGGAAGACTCGCCCCGAGCCGCGCGCGGCCGACTTCACCGAGCTCGACGCGATTCGCCCGGCCGTGCGAGACGGCGGTGCCGCAGCACTCGCGAGCGGCGATCCGTGCGCGGTCTGGATCGGTCACGCGACCTACGCCTTCCGTCTCGGTGGTCAGCTCGTCGTCACCGATCCGATCTGGGGATCGATCACCGGAATCCCGCGCCTCGTACCTCCGGGCTTGCCACTCGACAACCTGCCGCTGGTCGACCTGGTCCTCGTCACCCACGATCACCGCGACCACATGGACCTGCCGACGATCAACCGGCTGCCGGCGGGCGCGCCATACATC
>JACCQV010000446.1 GCA_013813945.1 Deltaproteobacteria bacterium
GGATCAATGCGCGTTGTTCCAGGACGGCGAGACCGGAGGGCGTGAAGTCGGCCGATTCGTCGCGGACGCGACGACGGCGTACGTGGTCGTCGACTTCTGGGCATCCCAGCCGCCGTCGAGCCTCGACTTCACGCTCGACGTCTATGCGGAGCAGTGCCAGGCAGGAGCGAGCACGTGCACCGGAGCGACACCGGCATGCTTCGAAGGTGAGTGCGTCGGTTGCGTGACCAGCTTTGACTGCGCGCTGTCCACCTCGCCCGTGTGCGGCGCAAACCAGGCGTGCGGATCCGGAATCGATAGCTGCATCGCTGACTCACCGGCAGAACCGACCGACGACGGCCCCTCTGGCGCCACGGTGATCGCCGTCGACGCGGTCGGCGCTGCGACCCACGTCAGCCAGATCTGCTCGAGCCCGCGCACGGAGTACGACTACTACGCATTCGACGTGACCACGCTCGGCGAGACCTGGGATCTGCGAGTTGCCTGGACAGGCGGACGCGACGTCGACCTCGCCGTCTACGATGGAGCCGGAGCCGAGCTCGGAATGTCGTTCTGGGAGCAGCCGGAGCAGCTCCGCCTGACGTTCCTGCCGCCCGGTCGCTACTACGCCCGCATCCGCGAGTTCGACTCGACGCCCGACGTGGCGCCGGTGGCGTACACGCTCTCCATCCAGCGAACCCTCGGTGCCGCCTGCACCGCTGCCCCCGATTGCGCCGCCGAGTACCGCAACCAGATCTTTCGTGGCAACTGTCTCGCAGGGTCGTGTGTCCCGATCAGCGGCGGCGGCACCGTCGCCGAGGACGGAGCGTGCGACAGCGAGTCGGACTGCGGGCCGTCGCTCCACTGTCCGAGCTTCTACTTCGTCGCCGATGGCGACACCCGCGAGACCTGTTCCCGCAGCTGCGCGACCGACTCGCAGTGCAGTCCTGGCGACGTATGCACGACGTACTTCACCGCGAACTTCTGCGTTCCCCAGTGCACCGAGAATGACCACTGCCCGACCGATCGCTCGACCGCGCCGTCCAGCGGACCCTGGAAGCGACTCTCCTGCGACCTCGCGACGGGTCGCTGCCAGCCCTAGCGTGCTAGAACCACGCTCGATGTCCACCGAGCGCACGGCATCCATCCTGGTCGTCGAGGACGACGAGGCGATGCGCGACCTGCTGCAGGAAGAGCTCGAGGATGCGGGCTTCGAGGTCAAGGCGACCGGCGGCGCTGCGACGGGGCTCGAGTTCGCGCGTGCCGATCGGTTCGACCTGATCATCACAGACCTCCGGATGCCGGAGATGGACGGCTTCGATCTGATCCGCGGCGTCATGGCGCTCCCCCAGCCGCCGCACGTCGTGATGATCACCGCGTTCGGATCGATCGAGACTGCGATCCGCGCGGTGAAGCTCGGCGCGTACGACTACATCACCAAGCCGTTCGAGATCGAGGAGCTGCTGCTCGTCGCAGACAAGGCACTCGGCGAGCGCGCGCTGCGCACCCGGGTCGCGCGCCTTCAGCGCGAAGTCGAGGACAAGTTCGGCCTCGGGAACATCATCGCGAACAGCCAGTCGATGCGCGACGTCGTCTCGCTCGTCCGGCGGATCGCAGCGTCGACGGCGTCAGTGCTCGTCACCGGTGAGAGCGGCACGGGCAAGGAGCTGATCGCACGTGCGATCCACTACAACTCGCACCGCGCGAATGGTGCGTTCGTCGGAGTCAACCTCGCCGCAGTTCCCGAGGGTCTGATCGAGAGCGAGCTGTTCGGTCACAAGAAGGGCGCGTTCACCGACGCGCGCGCGGACAAGAACGGTCTGTTCGTCGAGGCGGACGGTGGAACGATCTTCCTCGACGAGATCGGCGAGCTCGCGCTGCCCTTGCAGGCCAAGCTGCTGCGCGTGCTCCAGGAGCATGAGGTCCGTCCGCTCGGCGCGACGAAGAACCAGCGGGTCGACGTCCGCGTGGTCGCCGCGACGAACCGCAACCTCGACACGATGCTCGCGGACGGCAGCTTCCGCGAGGACCTCTACTACCGGCTCAACGTCATCCATATCGATCTGCCTCCGCTGCGCTCGCGGCCAGAGGATGTCCTTCCGCTCGCCGAGCACATGCTCGATCAGCTGAGTGCGCGGCGTCGCGCCGACTCCGGGCCACCGCGCCGGATGCGGCTGGCACCTGAAGCACAGCAACTGCTCCTCGCCTACAACTGGCCCGGCAACGTGCGCGAGCTGATGAACGTCCTCGAGCGCGGCATCGCGCTGTGTCAGGGCGAGCTGATCTCCGACGAAGATCTGCCGCCGCAGGTGCGCGAGAAGCGGCCGTCGGACTTTCTTGGCACCGCGGTCGCACGCCGGATGACGCTCGCGGATCTCGAGCGCGAGTTCATCGAGCGCGTGCTCGAGGACGAGGCCGGCAACAAGACGCGCGCCGCACAACGCCTCGGTCTCGATCGCAAGACCCTGTATCGTAAGCTCGATGAATACGCGAAGTCCGCGGGCGTCGCGCGGGCGCCATCGCCCGCTGACCCGGACCCCGGCAGCTGATCAGCTCACTTGTTCGCCGAGGCGAGGTGATCGCGGAGGCGGCGCAGACCGGCCTCTGTCTTGAGATCGAACAGCGTGCCCTCGACGCACGCGGCAATCGCGGCGTTCAGCTCGATCCAGCGGGTCGACGCACCCTCCTCCATCGGCGAGCCGTCACCGCCGAGCGGCTGCTGCGTCGCCGGATCGACCTCGACCGCCGTGAAATAGAACTTCTCCACCATCGAGCCGGGTGATGGCAGCGCGCCAGCGCCGAGCAGGATCACCCGCTCGGGGTCGACGGCGAACCCAGCTTCCTCGAGCGTCTCCGCGGCGGCGCGCGTACGCAGACCGGCCTCGCCGACATCCTCGACCTCGAGGATCCCGGCGACGAGCTCGGTCAAGAACATCTCGGGTGGCGCCTCGGGGAGCGGCGCGCGGCTCGACTCGCGCCCCTTGGCCAGCGCGGGACGCAGCTGATCGCGAAGCAGGATGTCGACGCGGTCGCCGCGACGCGCGAACACCGCGACGATCACCGCGTCCTGGCCGTATGGCCTCGCGATCGAATCGCAGCAGTACTGCGCCGAGATGCTGCCGTCGGCGCGGCGGTTGCGCATGCGGATCCGGCGGATCTCGAGGAAGCCACCGCCACCCACACGCTCGTCGGAGTCGATCACGAAGCCGACGACAGCGTCGGGACGAGTCACTGCGGCGGCGCCGGAGTCGTGGCACCCGGAGCGCCCGTACCCTCGGTCGGCGCCGGTGCGATCGGAGCCGGCTCGGGAGCCGGGAGCACCCCACCGGGCGACTTCACCTCGAAGTTCTTCAACGTCTCGTAGATCTCGTACTGCAGCGCGTCGACCTGTCCCGTCGCCCAGCCGGGCACGGCCGGATCGTTTGGCGCGAGCCGCTCGGGGTTCGGCCGTCCCGCGTAGAACTTCACCATGGCCGGCTCGACGTGGACGATCCAGTTCTGACCATCGGCGAGCAAGCGCACGACGAGCGTCAGGTTGATCGAGCCGTCGGGATACGGCGAATCGTAGCCTGCGCCCTTGGTGCCGGTTCCACC
>JACCQV010000454.1 GCA_013813945.1 Deltaproteobacteria bacterium
CTCACGCCGGTCGTGAAGGCATCGGAGACCGTGGGCAAGCTGCTGCGCAAGGGCGCCGTGGTGGTCTACGAGTCCACCGTGTACCCCGGTGTGACCGAGGACATCTGCGCGCCCATTCTCTGTCGCGTGTCGGGTCTGGCGCGGTCGGACTTCAAGCTCGGCTACTCGCCCGAGCGGATCAACCCGGGCGACAAGGAGCACACGTTCGAGAAGATCGTGAAGGTCGTCGCAGGCCAGACCCCGGAAGCGCTCGAGCGCGTCGCGAAGGTCTACGCGTCGGTCGTGACAGCCGGCGTGCACAAGGCGCCGTCGATCAAGGTCGCTGAAGCGGCCAAGGTCATCGAGAACACCCAGCGCGATCTCAACATCGCGCTGATGAACGAGCTCGCGCTGATCTTCGACCGCATGGGCATTCGCACCGCAGACGTGCTCGAGGCCGCCGGAACGAAGTGGAACTTCCTGAAGTTCTCGCCCGGTCTGGTCGGCGGTCACTGCATCGGCGTCGATCCGTATTACCTGACCACCAAGGCACAGGAGCTCGGATACCTCCCCGAGGTCATCCTCGCGGGACGTCGGATCAACAACAACGTCGGTCCGTTCCTGGCGCAGAAGTGCGTCAAGATGCTGACGCAGCACGACATTCCCCTCAAGCAGGCGAAGGTCGGCATCTTCGGCCTGACGTTCAAGGAGAACGTTCCCGACCTGCGCAACTCGAAGATTCCCGACATCGTCAACGAGCTCGCACAGTACGGCATCGATGCGCTCGTTCACGATCCGCTCGGCAATCCACACGAGGCGCTCGAGGAGTACAAGATCGAGATCACGCCGCTCGAGAAGCTCGTGCAACTCGACGCGATGATCCTCGCCGTCGCGCACAAGGAATACATCGCGAATCCGGCGTCGCTCTACGAGCGCATCAAGGATGGCGGCGTGATGATCGACGTCAAGAGCTCGCTGCCGACGTCGCTCAAGCCACCCCGCGGCATCCGCGTGTGGAGTCTGTGAAGCGCACCCGCTACGACGAGGTCTGCGAGGACCTGGTCAATTCGCCTCGCCGCTGGCTCGTCACTGGCGTCGCGGGCTTCATCGGCTCGGCCTTGCTCGAGAGGCTGCTCGACCTGGGGCAAACGGTCGTTGGAGTAGACAACTTTCTCACCGGCCACAAGAAGAACCTCGACGACGTCCTCGCGATCAACCCGGATGAGCGGCTGCAGTTCCGGTTCATCGAGGGCGACCTCCGCGATCCCAAGGTCGCGGCGGACGCAGTCAAGGACGTCGACATCATCCTCCACCAGGCCGCACTCGGCTCGGTACCGCGCTCGATCAAGGATCCGATCTCGTCGCATCAGCACAACGTCGACGCGTTTCTCAACGTGCTGCACGCGGCGAACGAAGCGAACGTCGGCCGCGTCGTCTACGCATCGAGCTCGTCGGTCTACGGCGATCACCCTGGCTTGCCCAAGGTCGAGGACCGGATCGGTACGCCGCTGTCGCCGTACGCGGTCACCAAGCGCGTCGACGAGATCTACGCACGCGTGTTCCACGACGTGTATGGCCAGCAGAACATCGGCCTCCGCTACTTCAACGTGTTCGGTCGGCGCCAGGATCCAAACGGTCCGTACGCCGCCGTGATCCCGCGCTGGATCTCTGCACTACTCGACGGCAAGCCTGTCGTGATCTTCGGCGACGGAAGCAGCAGCCGCGACTTCTGCTACATCGACAACATCGTGCAGGCGAACCTGCTCGCGGGGACCGCCACGGATGCGGGCGTGACGGGCACCGTCTACAACTGCGGCTGCAACGGACGCACGAACCTCAAGGAGCTGTTCGCGATGATCCGCGACGATCTCGCGAAGGATCTCCCCGATCTCGCGAACGTCGAGCCGACGTACGAAGCACCGCGGCTCGGCGATGTCGCTCATTCGCAGGCGTCGATCGACAAGATCGAGGCCGCGCTCGGCTTCGTGCCGACGCACCAGGTTGCCGAGGGCATGGCCGAGACGGTCGACTGGTTCGCGGCGCGCCTCCGCAAGAAGACGTAGTCAGCCGGCCGGGTGTAAGCTCCGGGCGACATGGCCGACGACGAATTGCCCAAGCCCGAGCCCAAGGAGATCGACGAGAAGCTGGCGCTCCAGCTGAAGCACCTCGCCGAGGACAGCGTGCTCAAGGGGCAGCCCTACGGCGACGAGCGATGCGACAACTGCCTCTACTACCTCAATCCCGACGAGAAGCTGGCGTACTGCTGGCACCCAAAGCTGCGGATCCTCGTCGGAGCAAACTGGTGGTGTCAGTGGTGGGAGAAGACAGAGGAGTGAGGGAGTAGTTCGTGCGCGTCGAGGAGAAGCAGGTCGACGGTCTGGATCTCGAGCGCCAGGAAGAGCAGCAGGAGACGCTGCTCGCCGAGACCAAGGAGGCCGAGCTCCCGCAGCTCGTCGGCGAGGAGGTCCGTGACCTCGACGACGAGCGCAGCGTCCAGCTGATGGTCGCGATGCGCATGATCTTCGAACGCAAGCACGTCAACGTCACGCACCTGCGCATGCCCGAGCGCGAGACACTCGCTCTCGAGGCACTGCAGGCGGCGGTGAGTGGACGCAGCACCAACGTCGACCAGTTCGTGTATGCGTCCGATCGACGCAGCATGCTCGAGCAAGCGCTGGCGATCCTTCAGCCCAACCTGACAGGCGGGGCGGAGCAGCAGCTCGCCGCGATGAGCCAGGACTTCAACGTCCTGAGCAAGCAGGTCAGCGAGCTGCGCGACTCCCTGATGAACCTCGAGGACGGCCAGGACGAGCTGATGGCCAGTGAGCTGAAGCGGTTCGCCGTCAAGGCCGCAGACGGCGAGACCACGGACAAGCCGAAGCCCGTGCCCTCCGACCCGGATGCTCCCCGGCTGCCCTCGACGCTGTCCAGGGGGCCCGAGGTCCAACCGGAGCCGAAGACCTCGACGCTGTCAACCGGCCCCGAGGCGACGCTCGAGCGTGACCCGACGACGCTGTCATCGGGTCCCGAGGCGACGCTCGAGCGTGGCCCGACGACACTCGGCGACGCGGACGAGATCGTGGCCGAGGCGAAGAAGCAGCCGTGGTGGAAGCGAATCGTCGGTGGCTGACCTCGACGAACTCGTCCGCGAGATCCGCCTCCACGCCGAGGCGGCGCTCGTGCGTCGGCTCAACGCCGGGTCGGGCTTCGCCGATCCGCGCGTACCATCGCAGATCTATCTGCGCGACGAGGCCGCGCTCGCCCGGCTCGCGGGCGGCACGCTGCGGCCGCAGGGAACGCATCGCGGTGCGCAGGCCGAGCTCGATCGCGCGATCGCCGGCGCGGCGGGGCACGACGCAGGCGCGACTCGCGCAGGACTGATGACCCAGCGGCTCGGCCTCGATCCGGTCGCGAGTGGCGTGCTCGCAACCGCGGTCGCCTACGCTCTCGACCTCGATACGCGCGAGCTGTGTCATGCGCTCACGCCGCGCCGAAGCCCGGCGCTCTACGTCGAGACCTGTGCCGACATCCTGCAGCTCGCACCTGCGGACCTGTTGCGTGCGACCGCGGCGGGCGCACCGCTTCGGCGGGGCCGGGCGATCACCGTCGAGGGCGACGGACTCGGCGCCTCGATCGAGCTGCTTCCCCCGGCGCTCGCGTGGCTGCTCGGCGACGATGCGCTGCAGGCGCCGCTCGCCGGGCTGGTCGAGTACATCCCGGCGACAACCGAGCTCGGCGTCGTGCTGCCCGAGGTGACGCTCGCCGCACTCGATGCGGTCGTTCCGCGGTTGCGCACGGCGGATCCGATCGCCGTCGTGCTGCGAGGACCACGTGGCTCGGGACGCCGGGCCGCTGCGCACCGGCTTGCGTGCGCGCTCGGTCGCCCGCTGCTCGTGATCCCGATCCCTGCGCTCCTCGCATACGAGCAGCGGGTGCGCACATCATTGCTCGCAAATGCGCTCGCCGCGGCGCGCCTGCGCGATGCCGTGCCGTTTCTCGCCGAGGCCGATGCGCTCTACAACGAACGTGGCGAGCTCGCCGGCGATCATCTCGATGCGATCACCGCGGTCCCCGGGCTCCTGATCGCGGGCTCCGGCGGGCGCGGAGGACACCTCGAGCTGCGACGCCCTGCCTTGCCGGTCGCGATGCCGCGCACCGAGCTCGACGACCGGGAGCGTGCATGGGTCGCAGCGCTCACGCCCCACGGCGTGGCTGCGGAGGCACCCGAGCTCGCGGGACGCTACGTGATCGGACCCGGCGCGATCGCGGACACGGTTGCCGAGGCGACGCGGTTTGCCGCAGCCGCGGGAACGCCCGTCGATATCGCGGCACTCGAGGGTGCGGTCGGGCGGCGCCTGTCGCTCCGGCTCGGCACGTACGGCACCGTCGTGCATCGCAAGTCACGGTTCTCCGAGCTCGTACTTCCCGCCGACGTGATCGACACGCTGTACGACATGATCGCGATGGTCCGCGAGCGCTCGCAGATCCTCGAGCGCTGGGGCTATGCGCGCCACCTCGGGATCTCGCGCGGCGTCGCCGGCCTGTACTCGGGCGAACCGGGAACAGGCAAGACGATGGCCGCAAGCGTGGTTGCATCCGCCCTCGGGCTCGAGCTGGTCCGGATCGATCTGTCAGCGGTGGTCTCGAAGTATGTCGGGGAGACCGAGAAGAACCTCGGCAAGATCTTCGACGAGGCGCAGGACGCACACGCGATGCTGCTGTTCGACGAGGCCGATAGCTTGTTCGGCAAGCGCACCGAGCTCAAGAGTGCGCAGGACCGGTTCGCAAACCTCGAGGTCAACTACATCCTGCAGCGGATGGAGACGTTCGATGGCGTCAGCGTCCTGACGACGAATGCCGAGAGCGCGATCGATCCCGCCCTTCAGCGCCGGCTCAACTTCCGGATCCGGTTCCCTGAGCCGGAGCTCGAGGAGCGCGAGCGGCTGTGGAAGCAGCTGCTTCCACCCTCGACCAACCTGCACGACGGCGTCGACTTCCACGCACTCGCCGAGAAGTTCGACATGACCGGCGGTTACATCAAGAACGCGGTCGTCCGCGCTGCCGTGATCGCCGCCCGCGCGGGCCGCGCGATGATGGCCGAGGATCTGTGGGCCGGCGCCCACCATGAATACGCGGAGATGGGCAAGGTCATGCCCCAGCTCGGCGGCCTCTAGCCGATGCGACTCCCCTGCCCTCGCCGCCGTCCGGACCCACGGAGAACGTCATGAATCTGAATCTGAACGGAGCCCCCAAGAAGGATCCCCGCACGCTCGCGATCGGCCTGGCGATCGCTGCCGCCGTCCTGCTCGCGTTCGCAGCATTCTCGCGGACCTGGGTAGCCAGGCCCAACAGCATCGGCTTCGGTCCCATGGGTTGCACGAGCTGCAACCTCGAGACCGACGGGAACATGTCCAACGGTGCGTTCATCGAGATGCTCCGCGGCACCGGCATCGACGAGAAGTTCACGTCAGGCGCCTTCGCGCCGATGGGGTGGGCGACGTTCGCGTTGTGCCTGATCGGCGCACTCGGCCTGCTCGGCGGCGCGGCACTGGCGTACAAGAAGAAGCGTCCAGACTGGCCGATGGCGCCGACGACTGCAGCGCTGATGGCGACCATGCTGTCGCTGATCACGGGGTGTGTGTTCGTCGCGACCAAACCCGGAGGGCCAGGGTTCGTCGGGGTCTCGCTGGGGTTCTGGGCGTTCGGCGTCGGCGCCGTGATGGGCATCGTCGCCGCGCAGATGCTGGCCAAGATCAATCGCCCCGTCGATCCAGACCTGCTCGACGGTGCGATGGACCCCGAACAGTACTAGCGAAAGCTGGGCGCGAAGACGCGGGCAAGGGCCGCGGGCCGGACTGCTCCGGCCTTTGCGAGCTGGTCGCGCCACGCCGGCCAGGTCGAGGGATCGATGAGCCAGCGCGCCGACGCTGCGAACATCGGCATGTCGTCGGTGGCCAGTGACAGCTCCGCGGCGGCCGCACGATCTCGAGCCTGACTTCGATCACCCGTGAGCGCCGCGGCGTGTGCCGCAAGCAGCTCAGCGAGCGCATTCATTCCGCGTACCGTGTTACCCCGCAACCGATCGATCCACATCAGCGCGCGATCCGTCACTCCGCTCGCGGATAGCTCCAGGATGATCCGGGTCCACAACATCGTGCCGACCAGGAACGACCCACGCAAGATCGGAAACGACAGCGGACCGCTCACCAACGCCTCCACTCGCTCGCTGTGCGATGCAGGGCGATCCCCGTACGCACCCACGAGCCCGTGCGCGATCAACCGGAGCCACGCAGTGTACAGGCCCGTCGGGCGTGCAGTCAGTGTCTCGAGTCGTGCGGTGGCTTGCGCCGGTTGATCGAGCATGAGGTCGACGAGCACTGCGAAGCCGCTGTGTGCGATCTCGTGTGCGTAGAGGTCGCCGCTCGCCGCCGTCCGCTCACGCTCGCGTCGAACCTCACGCGTCAAGGCCACGAGATCGCCGCGGTGAGCGCGAGCCGCGGTTGCCACCACGGATGCCGTGTTGCGTTCCCACCCGAGCTCCGGCATTCGATCGAACAGCTCGGCCGCCTCGACAGCGACCACGTCGGCGCGCGCCCACGATCCGGCGCCGGCGGTGACAACCAGCTCGACCAGCAGGCGCACTTCGAGCGTCGCATCGGCGACGCGCTGGCTCAGGAGGTCATCCGCACTCGCGAGCGTCGGCTCGCTGGGCTCGGTCGATGCGAGCAGGGTTCGCACGCGTTCGACGATCTCCATCGGAAGCCCGCTCGCCTGTGCGGCAATCACTCGGAGATCGTCGGCGGCCAGCGTGTCGCCGCTGAGTTGACGAGCTAGCTCGATCGAATCTGCGGGCGCAAGTGGCCCGAGCGTGACGTGCACGAACGGCATCGGTAGCTCGCGCCAGCGCGCCGTCGCACCCGGCCGTGCGGTGACGACGAGCGTCACGCGCGGAATTCCCGGTGCCGCGAGCGCCTGCGCGAGCAAGGCGAGGCAGTCGCGATCTGCCCACTGGATGTCATCGAGCGCGATCACGACCGGAGTGATCGCGGCGAGCTGAGCGAGCAACACGCGCAACGCGGCGCCGCGCCGGTCATGGCCGACACGAGATGCCGGCGCGATCTCCGTCCCGTGTGGAACGAGCTCGTGTGCCGACGGGAAGGCATGGACGAGATCCGCCGCCTCCGCTGCAAAGACGTCGTGTGCGACGAGACGCGCCACGAGCGCCTCGACGACCTCGTCGATACCCTTGTATGCGACCGACTCCCGCTCGTAACAGCGCCCCCGCAACACTTCGGCCTCGATCGACTGTTCGAACGCGGCCATCAGTGTCGTCTTGCCGAGGCCGCTGGCTCCCTCGATCGCGATCCACGCGCTTCCACCGGTGGCAGTCACGCGCCATGCGGTCACGAGCTGATCGCGCTCGATGCGCCTACCGACGAGCGTGCTCCGCGCCACCGCGGTGTCGAGTCCAGCGAGCTCCTCGCTGCGTGTCGTCGATCGGCGTGACCGCGGAGGCCCGCCGCCGAGCCGTTCGAGGACTCATGGCCAGCGGGCCGCTCCTCGGGATTGCGGCGAACGAGCGCATCGACGAGCACCGCCAGATCCTCCGGTATCCCCGCGCGACCCTGCAGCAGCGGCACGGCCTCGGTTTGCTTGCGTCGCAAGACATCCCTGCTCGAACCCGACCATGGCGAGCTGCCGGTCAGCACCTCGTGGACCAGAATCCCGAAGCTGTACCAGTCGCCCGACGCACGGACCGGCGCCCCTTCGGATTGCTCGGGCGCCATGTACGCGACCGTTCCGGCGACGGAGCCAACGAGGCCCGCCATGGTCGCGAGACCGAAATCGAGAATCACGACACGGCCTTCGTCGGTAACCCGGACATTCTGCGGCTTGATATCTCGATGAACGAGCCCGCATCGATGCAATGCATACAGCCCGCTGGCGAGCTGAAGAAAGCGTTCGCGAATGCGCGGGATGTCGAGGGCGGGTGGAGCATTCACGAGCGTCGTCGCCGACGGGAGCGAACCCTGCGAGATCGCCGCTCCGACCTGGTGGCCCGAGCTATCAGGCAGGGTCATGTCGTGCGCCCCACTCCGGTCGCCGCACAGCTCGCTGACGAGGTCCTTGCCGCGCACGAGCTCCATCGTCAGGTAGACGACACCCTCGTCGTCGAACAGATCGTAGAGCTGCACGAGGTTGGGATGGGTGACACCGGCCAGGCTGCGGAACTCACGCCTGATCAGCTGCGGATCTCCGTTCCCCCGGCGCAACATCTTGAGCGCGATCGCCTCATCGGACTGCCGGTCGACCACTTCGTAGACGACACCCATGCCTCCCGAGCCGAGATGCGAGCGGATGTCATAGCGCCCGCCGATCATGCTGCCGATCCGCAGCCAGGGAGCTTCGTTTACCACGGGGCGATGATAGCCTTCCGCGCATGTCGCTTCGCGGAAAGACACTGTTCATCACGGGTGCGAGTCGAGGGATTGGCCTCGCGATCGGGCTGCGCGCTGCGCGTGACGGAGCCAACGTCGCGATCGCTGCCAAGACGGCCGAGCCGAATCCCAAGCTTCCCGGCACCGTGTTCACGGCCGCGAAGGAGATCGACGACGCCGGAGGCAAAGGTCTGCCCCTGGTCTGCGACATCCGGTTCGAGGATCAGGTCGCCGCCGCGGTCGCGAAGACGGTCGAGACGTTCGGGGGCATCGACATCCTGGTCAACAATGCGAGCGCGATCAGCCTGACCGGCACCGAGCAGACGCAGATGAAGCGCTACGACCTCATGCACTCGATCAACACGCGCGGCACGTTCCTCGTGTCGCAGACGTGTGTCCCGCACCTGCGCAAGGCCGCGGCGAACGGCGGCAACGCGCATGTCATCAACCTGTCGCCGCCGCTCAACATGGAGGAGCGGTGGTTCGCGCCCCATGTCGCGTACACCATGGCCAAGTTCGGAATGAGCCTGTGCGTGCTCGGCATGGCCGGCGAGTTCCGCAAGGATGGCATCGCGTTCAACGCGCTGTGGCCGCGCACGACGATCGCGACCTCGGCGATCAAGAACCTGCTCGGTGGCGAGGCGGTGATGAAGGGCTCGCGCTCACCGGAGATCCTCGCCGATGCGGCCTACGCGATCTTTGCGCAGAATTCGCGCGAGGTCACCGGCAACTTCTTCGTCGATGACGAGGTGCTGGCGAAGTACGCCGGCAAGACGGACCTCAGCGAGTACTCGATGACGCCCGGCGCGCAGCTGATGCCGGACTTCTTCGTCTAGCTCGATGCGTGGCGTGCGCGTTATCACCGCGCTGCTCGTCGGATGCGGGCGGATTCACTTCGATGCCGCCGACGATGGTTCGTGCGAGGCGCCGATCACGTGGTACGCGGATATCGACGGTGACGGGCACGGTGACCCCGCGGTCGAGAGCGTGGCATGCACGCAACCAGCGGACGGCATCGAGAGCGGGGATGACTGCGATGATTCGGACCGCTACAGGTTTCCTGGCGCGCCGGAGCTCTGCGACGGTCTCGACAACGATTGCAGTGCTGGCACGCAGGACGTGTGTCCTGTCGGATGCACGCCGATTCAAACGGGTACAGCACCGACGTACCTCGTGTGCACCACCTGACGAGCTGGGAGGCAGCCGAGATCATCTGCCGAGACCAGGGCTTCCACCTGGTCCGCATCGATGACGCCGCGGAGAATGCGACCGTCCGCGCGCTCGTCACCCAGCTCGCGGGCAACTACGAGTTCTACATCGGCGCCAGCGATCTTGCGGTCGAGGGTTCATGGCGATGGTCCGACGGCGAGCTGTTCTGGCTGGGTGGTCCGGCCGGTGCGCCTGCCCCGGGTCTCTACGCAAACTGGATCGCCGGCGTTGAGCCGAACAATTTTGACGTAGGCACCGAGGACGTGGCGGTGATGACCAACGCAGGTGACTGGAACGACGTCAACCCGTCGGGTGTCAGGCCGTACGTCTGCGAGCGCAACTAGGCCCAATGCCGCTCAGTTAACGTCGCGTTGACGTGAACCTGAACATCAACGCCACCTTGGAC
>JACCQV010000474.1 GCA_013813945.1 Deltaproteobacteria bacterium
GCTTCAGCCTGCCCGGCGGGGGCGCGGCCTCGGCGGCAGGGTCGACGGGCTCGGACTTCCCCACGCCTCGATTCTACCCGCAACGTGAGGACATGAGCGCTGTCTGCTCGGCATGCAATGCGGCGAACGGATCGAGCTCACCGCCGATCCGAGCGTCGACTGGTTTCCGGTCGGCCGCTCTTGTACGTGCTGAGTCGGTTCGCGAACTGAGCGGCAGGCTACGTCGCGCTCGCGATGACTTCGCGAAATCGCTCGAGGGCGAGCTCGAGCCGCGGCAGCGCGGGACCGAACGAGAACCGGAGGTGACGACGAAAGCGCGACGTCCGGCCACCGCGGCGCTTGCCCGGATCGACGTCGAAGAACTCTCCAGGAACCGTGATGACGTTCTTGTCGAGGGCAGCGCGGAAGAAGCTCATGCCGTCACTGATCGACGGCGGCAGGTTTTTCGCGGACGCCCACACATAGAACGTTCCCTCGGGCGGGAGATCGATCTCGAAGCCGAGGTCGCGCAGCCCGTTGAGCAGCTTCCCGCGCTTCTTGCCAAAGACCGAGTGAATCGCCTTGGTCTCCGCCATCGCCGCGGTCGGCGCGAGCAGCTCGATCGCCTTGCGCTGCAGCGGGCGCGAGCCGCCCCCATCGAGGAACGAGCCCGCGGATACGCAGCCCTCGATCACCTTCTTGGGAGCCACCGTCCAGGTCACGCGCCAACCCGGATAGCGCCAGTTCTTCGTGAGCCCGTCGAGAATCACGACCGGATCGCGATCGACGTCCTCGACGTAGCGCGCAGCCGTCTCGATCGCGCCGTTCGCGACGAGGTCCGGACGCCAGATATAGTGCGAGTAGAACTCGTCGAAGATCAGCGCGCAGTCGAGCTCGCGACCGACCGCCACCCACTCCGCCAGATCGCGGCCACCGATCACCTTGCCGGTCGGGTTGCTCGGATTGCTCGCGAGGATCGCGGCGAGCCCGCGGCCGAGGATCTCGCGACGCAGATCAGCACCCGAGAACGCATAGCCGCGCTCCGGCTCGAGCAAGATCGGGATCGGCGAGAACAACCGGAACACGCCGAGCAGCTCTTCGTACGCCGTGTAGTCCGGCAGGAAGTGGCCGAGGTTGATGTTGCCGAGCGACGCGGCGACTCGCGTCAACGCCGAGCGACCACCGCCGGAGATCGCGACGTTCTCCGCGCTGTACTTGCTGCTCATGCCGCGGCGAAACAGATCGTTGTAGTAGCTCGCGATCGCCTCGCGGAGCTCCCACAGCCCTGCTACCGGCGCGTACTCGTGATCGCCTTCGAGCACGGGCAACTCCGAGATCCGCGGCGGTGCGCCGGGGAGTGCCTCGGCCTCGGGCATCCCCTGCCCCAGGTTGCACCAGTCATTGGATGAGGGCGAATAGCCGCGGCGCTGCGCCTCGGTCGTCACGAAGATCACGCCGGTGCGCGGGACCTCGCGGAACGCCTGGAACGTAGGCGCTTCGCTCGCGGCCTGCGGGCCCGTGCCGGTCTTCGCGCGCGGAAACTGCGTCATGGCCCGACCCTATCGCCGGCGGCGCGCGAGCGCCAGGAACGAGCACCGTCACGGGCGTCGTGTGCTAGCGTGTCGCCGTGTCTGTCTGGCAGGGAGTACCGGGCCAAGAGCGCGTGGTCGCTCAGCTTCGGCGAGCGATCGAGCTCGACCGGGTCCCGCATGCCTATCTGTTCTCGGGCCCTCGCGGGGCGCCGCTCTATGACACCGCGATCGCCCTTGCGATGGCCCTGTGTTGCCAGCGTGCGCGCGGTGAGGGATGCACCGAGTGCGATGCGTGCGCGAAGATCGCCACCGGCATCCATCCCGATGTCGTGACGCTCGCCCGGGAGGGCGCGGCGCAGATCGTCCCGATCGAGAACATCCGCAACCAGGTGATCGCGCGAATGGGCATGCCGCCTCACGAGGGCGAGGTCCGGGTGTTCATCGTCGAAGAAGCGACCTCGCTGGCTCCGCCGGCCGCCAACGCACTCCTCAAGACGCTCGAGGAGCCGCCTGCCCGCACGCTGTTCGTGATGTGCACGTCCGCACCCGAGCAGCTGCTGCCGACCATCCGTAGCCGCTGCCAGCGCGTGCGGTTCGCCGGTGGCACCGCAGTCGCTTCCGACGCGGAGCCCGCGAAGCTCGAGCGAATCGCGGCGCTCGGCGCCGAGCTCGCCCGCGATCGTCACGAGCCCTCGCTGCCTGTTCGCATCGCCGAGGCCAAAGGCGAGACGGGCCCCGTGCTGATCGCGGCCGCGCAGACCCTTCACGCGCATGCGCAGTCCGCGGCCCGGCGCAACGAGATCGATGTCGCGCGCCGTGCCGCCGCACGCGCTCACGCGATCGTGTCGTGGCACACGGCGGTCGCGATCCACAACGCGAACCCGCAGCTCCCGGTCGAGGCGCTGATCGTCCAGCTTCGTCACCACGAGCCCCTCGAGCATGTTGAACGAGTGGGCTCGCCGTGAGCAACGATCCGAGCGACGACGGACCCGACGACGGGCCCGACGACGGGCCGGGCGACGCCGCGGAGGCCGGAGCAACCGGTGCCGACGGCGCAGCACCCGACGCACGCCGCAAGCGGCGTCGCCGCAGGCGACGACCGGGTGACGCTCCTCCGAATGCCGAAGGCCAGGTCGCAGGCGCTCGCGATCCGAACGCGCCGGTGGATTCGAACGCACCGCGCGACGACCGGCCGCGCGATGGTGGTCGTCAGCGCCGCGACTGGGGCGCGCGCGGCGGTCAGCGCGGACCCGAGTCGACGAGCGGCGCGCCAGTGGACGGTTCGCCATCCGTCGAGTCGACAGGCGACGCAAGCGGTGCGGACAGCGCGACCGCGATCCCCGGAGAGATTTCGGGCGCAGTGACCCCGGGCGGACCCGCCGCTGATGCCCAGCGCGGCCGCGATCACCGTGGAGGTCGCGAC
>JACCQV010000482.1 GCA_013813945.1 Deltaproteobacteria bacterium
CCCGAACCCGAACCCGAACCCGAACCCGAGCCGAATCCGAGCCGGTGCACGGCGGAGCTGCGCAACGAGCACGTCGACCTGGCGCCTCGTGAGCAGAGAGGTTGCTTCAGGCCGGACCGTCCGGAGCCGTTCCTGGTTCGCGCTCTTCGTCAGGTCGCCCGAGCGAGCACGTCGTCGGCGCAGCTACGGGGCCACGGCCGAGCTGCGCAACGAGCTCGATGTGGGTGCTCGCCTGAACGGGAGGAAGCTGCACCTCGGACCGTCCGGCGCGGTCGTCGTTCGCGCTCTACGTCAGGTCGCCACGCGAGCACGTCGACGGCGCAGCGACGGGTCCACGACCGAGCTGCGCAGCGAGCTCGATGTGGGTGCTCGCCTGAACAGGAGGAAGCTGCGCCTCGGACCGTGCGGATCCGTCGTGGTTCGCGCTCTTCGTCAGGTCGCCCGCGCGAGTACGTCGTCCGCGCATCCATGGCCGCGCTGTGCAACGAACACCTCGACGTGCGCCCTTCGCCTGACGGAGGGGTGCTCCACCTGGCAGCGCCTGTCGTCGTTCGCGCTCTAGGTCAGGTCGCCCGCGCGAGCACGTCGTAGGCGAAGCTACGGGGTTTTGACCTCGCTGCGCAACGAGCACTTCGATGTGGGCGCTCGCCTGAACGGGAGGTTGGTCCACCTGGCAGCGTCCGCTCTGTCGTTAGCGCGCTCTGCGGCTGGGCTGCGCACCCCATCCAGGGAGTTGTTCCACCTGAGACCGTCCGGCGCCGTCGTCGTCGCGCTCTACGTCAGGTCGCCCGCGCGAGCACGTATCCGTCAGTTTCCGGTGCCGAGCTGCGCAACGAACACCTCGACGTTCCGCCTCGCTGAGCGGAGAGGTTGCTCCAGGTCCGACCGTCCGGAGCCGTCCTCGTTCGCGCTCTTCGTCAGGTCGCCCGCGCGAGCACGTATCCGCTCAGTGTCCGGTCGACGGCCGAGCGGCGCAACGTCCTGTCCACCTGACACCTCCCTGAGCAGAGAGCGCAGGCCGTCGTCATTCGTGGAGTTGCACGATCTGGGACCCGCTGGGGCTGTGTCAGTTGCCCGCTGGGCCGCGCACCCTTATTCGCCAGCGAGTTTCGCCGTCCGGGACGGGTGAGAGCCATCGTCGCTCGAGCGTCACGTCGTCTGCTCTGCATCTCGGGCCAGGCCAGATAGTCAGGCATACTCCGACGATGGTCTCGACGATGCTCGCGAAGCTGATGACGGTGGGAATGATGGTCGGGCTCCTGGCCTGCACGAAGGACTGTCCGCCCGAGCCTCGAGCGAAGGTCCGCGTGACCAGTCCGGCGATCGCCGAGCTCATTGCGGCGGTGCCGGGTGAGGCAATTGCGCTCGGCTTCTTCGACACGGATCACAATGCCTGGTCGCTGCTCACGGGCGGGGTGATGCCGCTCGATGAAGCCATCCGCAAGACGCTCGACAAGGAGCTGCGCGAGTACGTGGACCGGTACCTCGGCGTGGACCTCTCCAAGCTGCAGTACGCGGTCGGCTTCGTGTCCGGGCCTCCCGCGCGCGGCGCGGTCCTGATGAAGACGATCGGCGGAACGCTCAAGGTGCCCGGTGCCGTCGATCACGAGGGCGGCAAGCTGTGGCTAGTCGATCCGGACGAGGGTCTGAGCCTCGCGATCCGGGGCGAGGTCGTGGTGTTCGGCAAGGATCAGGCGGTCCGCGAGGTGCTCGAGACGCTCGCAGGCAAGAAGAAGAGCGTGACCACGGAGAACAAGGCGCTGGTCGACTGGCTCCGGTCGGAGAGCAGTGGTGCTGCGGTGGCGTTCGCAGCGATCGCCCCGAAGAACCTGCCACTACCGCCGCAGATCGTTGGGCTCGAGCGTGTCGCGGTTTCGATCGGCGCGAACAGGATCACGGCCGTGGTCGACGGCAGCGATGCCGCGATCTCCAATCTGCAGAAGCTGGCCGATCAGGCCATCGCCGAGATGCTGGCCCAGGTCGAGCCTGCGCATCAGGCCGCGCTCGAAGGAACGCTGCCACCTCCCGAAGGGGCACTCGCGATCGTCGGCGCCGCCTACGCCCGGAGCTACGCGATCAGGCTCAAGCCTCGCCGCGAGGGCAACCGGCTCTCATTGTCGCTCGACCTCGGGTTCGGCGCCGCAGGCAGTGCGGATGCGATGGGCGTCGTCGCGGTGATCGGGATCCTCGCCGCGGTCGCCGTGCCCGCGTTCATGGACTACATGAAGAAGTCCAAGCGGTCCGAGGCGGCGCTGCAGCTCAACCGGATCGGCAAGAACCTCAAGGTCTACTACCAGGTCCACGGCGAGCTCCCGAAGGGAGAGGCACCGTTGACACCCGCGGCCGCGTGCTGCGCGAGCCCGAACGCGAAGTGCGCCGTGCGAGCGATGTCGAGCGCCTTGCCGCAGGAGTTGCGCTTCATCAGCGAGGTGGCCTCGGGGGCTGCCGTGCCTTCGTCCTTCATGCG
>JACCQV010000485.1 GCA_013813945.1 Deltaproteobacteria bacterium
GCGCAGCGGGAGGCGCGGCGGTCATCGGCTGCGGCAGCGCAACGCTCGGTGTCGGCGCGGGCTGCGCGCGACCGCGCCGGCGCAGCGTGATCGCCATCGCAACGAGTCCCGCGATGACGAGCGCCAGAAGACTGACGATCGCGATCAGCAACGCCTGCGATGCCGACGACGGACCCGCGGCCGAGGCCAGAACATTTGTCGATGGAGTGAATCCGGACATCGACGAGGCCTGCCTCCGGAGGCTAGCAACCACCCCCAGATCGGTCAATGTGGAAATCCGAGCGCACCGACGGCGCGCTGCTTCCAAGAATGCGATCCGCGGGGTACTACCCGCCCGTGCCGGACCTGGTGATCGGCGGGAGACGTTCGGGCATGCCCCGACCGTCATGGCGTGCGGGGGTCATTGCCGTCGCGATGCTGGGGGTCGCCATGGTCGTCGCGTGGTTCATCTACAAGCGCTCCGTCGCCTATGACGTCCCTGGCGGCTCGGTGAAGGGCGCGATCTCGTCGGTCCAGGCAGCGCCGGGATCGCCACCTGCCCTGACCTTTGGCGACTCGTCGCTGACGTGGGTGGGAGGCCTGCCCGTCCTTCGCCTCCGCGGCGATGCGCACGCGATGGGTGCTGCGCATGGCCGGCTCCTCGCCCCCTCCCTTGCCGCCGTGGTCCGCGCAGCATTGCCGTCGATCGAGCGCACCGTCTCCGATGATGGTTTGCTGGGCGGAACGAGCCACGGGATGCGGCTCGCGTGGCGGTGGCGGTTCATCGACGATGGCCTGAACGATCAGGATCGCCGCATGGTTGCCGGGTTGACGCGCGGCGCCGCGGCGAGCGGAGTCGAGCTGTCCTTCGAGGATCTCGTGCGGACCCAGGCCGTGCTCGATGTCGGTGCTGCCTCGCCGCGCACCGACGAGGCGGAGCACAAGCACATCGCTCGGAGCCTCACCGTCATCGCGAAGCAGGCCCAGGCACCTGCACGCGTGTGGGTGGGACGGACGTTTGCCCTACCTGGTCTCGACGATGGTGGCGATGCAGCGATCCCGGTCGTGACGTTCGCACGTCCGGAGGGTCGGATCGCGTGGGCCTCCGTGGGCTGGCCGGGATCGGTGGGCGTCGTCACCGGCGTCAACGCCCATGGGATCGCGGTGATGGTCGGCCCGGCGCGCACCAGTGACGTGCGGCCGACCCGGACCGCACGCCCGATCGGGCTACTGGTCCGCACCGTGCTCGAGCAGGCGAAGACGCTCGACGAGGCAATCAAGTTGCTCGAAGGCACACCGACACTGGGCTCTGCGGTCCTCGTCGTTGTCGATGGCTCGAGCGGAACCTGGGTGCTTGTCGAGCGCACGCCCAGCAAGGCGATCACCGAGCGCAACCCACGCACGCCGGCGATCGGTGACGTTCTCACGACCAACGCACTGTCGTCCGATCCGGAGAACGACCGAGCTCGCCGGATGTTGCCGACGCCTGGACGCATCGAGCGCGCCGCGAAGCTCGTGCGCGCACCGCTCCCTGACGTCGCCGCGATGGCGCAGGTGCTGCGCGATCAACGCGCGCTCGACGAATCACCGAGGCCGATCGGGCATCGCGGCGTGATCGATGACGGTCGCGCGACGCACACGATGATCCTCGATCCAACCTCGCTCGAGCTCTGGGTGTCAGACCCACGCGCGGGTGGAAAGCTGCGCGCCTTCGATCTCCGGCACGAGCTGCGCGCCGAGGGTGATCGCCCGACCCCACCATCGGATCTCGCGGCTGATCCGGCGAGCGATCCGGACCGCATCGCGAACCTCACCGCGGCTCGCGCGGATCTCCGACTCGCGCGCGCGGCGCTGGCGCGCTCGAAGTACGCCGAGGCCGCCGAGGCATGTGCGCGTGCACGCGCGCGGGTCGCCGCGCTACCCGAAGCACTCGAGCTCGCAGCGATGATCGCCCTCGCCTCCGGGGATCACGCGCAAGCGCGGGCATCATTCGAAGCGTGGATCGACGGCGGACCCGATGATCCCAAGGGCGAAGAGCGCGCACGCGCTCTGCTCGCGCGCTAGCTCAGCGATTCAGCGTGTACGCAAGCACTGCGCCGGCACCTGCACCGAGGACGAGCAGCACGAGGATCCACCAGATCCACTTCGACGACGATGCAGGCTGCAGCTGCGGCTGCGACGTAAGATGCGGATGCGAGGCCTGTGGATACGATGCGCCCGACTGCGGCGCGAGCTGCGGCACGCCACCCGACGGCGTTTGCTGCGAGAGCGGCCTCAGCTGCGGGGAGCTCTGGACGGCGAACGGCGATGCCTGAGGCATCGCCGTTCCGGCCAGATTCCCGGGCATCTCACCACGCCGCGTCTCCATCGTCTCGGCGTATGGCGGCGGAGTGAGCCGCGAGCTACTCGACGAGTTGGCTTGCTGCAGCTCCGTGATGACGTCCTGGAGCGCAACGGCGAGTGCCGACACATCGGCGTAGCGGTTCTCTTTGCTCTTCTCAAGGCACTTGAGAATCACCTTGTCCGCTTGCACGGGCAGTGACGCCTTCGGATTGGCGACGGACGGCGGTTCCGGCGTCTGCTTGAGCTGCGCCGTGATCAGACCCGCGGGTCCCTTCGCATCGGGAAACGGCAGGCGCCCCGTGATCATCTCGTACGCGACGACGCCGAGCGCGTAGACATCGCTGCGTCCATCGAGCGGCTTGCCCATCAGCTGCTCGGGCGACATGTACTCGAGCGTGCCGAGCGTCTGTCCCGTCGCGGTCAGCTGCGGCGACTGCGGATCGATCGTGTCTCCGCGCATCACCTTCGCGATCCCGAAGTCGAGGATCTTCACGAACTCGGGATTGCCCGGTCGCATCTCGAGATAGATGTTCTCCGGCTTGAGGTCGCGGTGGACGATGCCCTGCGCGTGCGCCTCGGAGAGCGAGCTGCACATCTCCGTGAGGATCTTGAAGACGCGCTTCCACTCGAGTGGCGCCTGCTCGTGGAAGATCTGGTGGAGGCTCTTGCCCTCGAGGAGCTCCATCGCGATGTACAGCGTGCCGTCGGGCGTCTGATCGAAGTCGTAGGTCGTGATCGTGTGCGCGTCGCGCAGGTTGCACAGCACCATGCCCTCGCGACGAAACCGCGCGACGAGGTTCTCGTCCTTGGTCATCTCCGGGTGCAGGAGCTTGAGCGCGACCTTGCGGCCGGTCGCGAGCTGGATGCCGCGGTAGACCGCGCCAAACCCACCCTCCCCGATCTTCGACTCGACCTTGAACCGATTGTTGAGCGTCTGGCCGATGTAGATCTCGTCGCCGCTCTTGGGGCGCGGCTTGGGAGCCGGGCGCGGCTTCTGCTGCGGCTGGGCGCCGCCACCGTTTGATGAACCGAGCCGCGAGGCATCGACGCGAGGCGCTTGCAGCCGGTACCCGCACACGCCGCAGAATCGAGCGTTTGGCTCGAGCGACGAGTTGCAAGATGGGCAGTTCATCCCAGGCGAATTTTCGCAGAAGTTCCGATACTCCGCACGCAAGTTTCCCCGAAATCGGGCCCGCCGAAATGGCTAGCAACGCAGGAGCATCACAACGATCAAGGCGACGACAACGGCCCCCACGACCGGCAGGAGCCACGTGCGCCTCGCAACCTCGACAGGGGCCGGTGGGAGCGCCTCGATCGCTGCATCGTCCCCCACGAACAGCCGGACGCGTGGACCACCTGGACCGAACTCGATCGTGACCGGAACCGCCTGCGCCACGGTGCTCTCCGTGATGCGATGGCCTTCGACATACGTGCCGTTCGAGCTCCCCAGGTCGACCAGGACCCACCCCGCGGTGACCGTCCGCAGCTCCGCGTGGCGGGAGCTGGCATCAATATCACGGTGCGGATCGAACGAGACCTCGCATTCCGGGTGGCGGCCAAACCGCACCCGGCTCCCAGCGGAGAATTCCTGCCGCTGCCCGCGCCGGCTCCCGGCGACGTGGTCGATGACGACCCGCACCGCCCAATCGTATCACCGGCCGCCGAGCCACCACGCAATCACGCATGCGAGCAGGCCGATCAGGACATACAGCCACCCGCGGAGGGGGGCCCGGAGGCGCTGGCGGGCGGGTCCATCGAGCTCGACCGGCAGGGACGTCGATGGAATTCGCATCCCGATCGACGACCGCAGGATCGCGTGCTGGCCGGTCACCGGGATCGATGGCGGGATCGAGTTGGTCGGAATCCCGATCCGCGCGGCGAGCCTGCGGGCGACGTAGGACGTCGAGGTCAGCGCGGGATCGCCTTCCTTCTGGGGATCGAACTCGAAGTACGTCGGCAGATCGTCGTCATCGATCGGCGCGAGGAACCGCTCGCCGCGGACCTCGCACACGATGGCGGTGATGTTGTCGGTGCCCCCCGCTGCGCGTGCCGCCGACACGAGGAGCTTCACGGCGTGCTCGACCGTGTGGGGCTCGGACAGCAGCAGTGCGATCGCCGGATCTCCGACGAGGCCGTGCAGGCCATCGCTGCACAGCAGGATCCGATCGCCCTTGCGCAGCTCGATGATCGACAGCGACGGCTCGACATCGGGGCCGACACCGAGCGCCTGCAGGATCGCGCCTCCCGCGCTCGCGGCCTCGTTCTCGCTGTGCCCCGCCGCGAGCAGCGCCGATGACAGCGATTGATCGCGCGTGACCTGGACGAGCACGCCGGCTCGCAGGACGTACGCACGAGAGTCACCGACGGTGGCGAGGATCAATCGATGTCCGATCACGCCAGCGGCCGACAGCGTCGTGCCCATGCCGCGCAGGCCGGGCTCGCGCCGGGCCATCGCGTGCACATCGTGATTGGCGACGCGCACCGCTCGGCGCAGGAGGCGCGCGAACACTTCCGGATCACGCGTGCCCGGTGTCCCCTTGAGCTCGCGCCACACCACCTGCGCGGCGAGCTCGGATGCGATCTCACCGCCTTCGACACCGCCCATCCCGTCGCACACGACCATCATCGGGCCGCGATCGGTCGAGGCGACCCAGCTGTCCGCGATCTCGAGGAGCTCGCTGGCGTCGAGATCACCGACGAGGAAGTGATCTTCGTTGTGCTCGCGGACCTGTCCCGTATCGCTCGCGGCCGCGACCGTCACCTCGAGCGGAGGTCGTGGCTCGCTCGATGGATCGGGAGCAGCGGCCGGAGCGTCGTCGGTCACGTCACTTGCCGAGCTCGATCCGAAGCAGCTGATCGCCCATGCGCACGTGATCGCCGTGCTTGACCTGCGTCGCGGCCGTGACGCGAACGAAGGTTCCGTTCGAGCTGCCGAGGTCCGTGATCTGCGCCTTTTTGCCGTCCCAGGTCACGGCCGCATGGCGGCGCGACATGAACGCATCGTCGCGGAACACGATGTCGCCTTCCTCGCGGCCGAGGACGATCTCGTCGCCGAACAGGTGGCGCACGTCGCGATAGCCGCCCGACGGCACGATCTGGAGGAACCGGCCCCACGGCTCGCGCGGCGGCGATCCGAACAGCGCCACCCCGTGGCGAATCAGCGGATGGACCTTGGTCTCCTCCGGATCGACCTTCTCGTAACGGAGCACCTCGCGGCCGACGAGGATGGTCATCCC
>JACCQV010000502.1 GCA_013813945.1 Deltaproteobacteria bacterium
GCGCGAATCAGCAACCGACCACCCGCGCCCCGACGGCTCGCTCGTCGACGCCGCGCGCTTCGACCCGCAAGGCCCCGGCAGTGCCGCGTCGGGCCGCAGCGCGAATCGACCCTGACGGCACCATCGATGCGTACCGGTGAAGGCACGAAACGCCCTCACCATCGGCGCGTTCGCGCTGGCTACCGCCACGGCGCATGCCGGCGAGCCGCGTAGCCCCGAGGTCATTCCACAGAAGGCGCGTGCGATCGCGGAGCGCGGTCGCGCGTTCCACGACGCCGGCGACTACGGCAATGCGATCGTCGCGTTCAAGGAAGCCTACGTGATGGCGCCGAGCCCGGGCCTGTTGTTCAACCTCGCGCAGGCCTATCGACTCGCCGGCAACTGCGACGACGCATCGCTGATGTATCGCCGCTACCTCAATACCGGACCGAGCCCAGAGGCGAGACTGATCGCCGAAGCGCACCTCTCCGGCACGGACCGGTGCATGCAACTGCGCGGGCTCGACATCCGCAAGGATGACCACGAGCCCACCGCCGGTGCTCTCCAGCCGCCGGCTCCCGACGGCACTCCGGTGTTCGTGCAGCCGCAGTCCGGTAGCGAAAACCGCGGCCCGCAGAAGACCGTCGGCATCGGTGTCGCGCTCGCTGGAGGCATCGCGCTGAGCGCCGCGGCGTACTACGCGTACGACGCACGGAGCGCATCGCAGTCCGTCGAGGAGGGCTACGCCAAGGGCGCCAAGTGGAAGGAGCTCGAGCCGATCGACCAGCGCGGCGAGCGCAGTGCCCGGTTCGCGAAGATCCTGGGGGTCGGCGGCGGCGTCGCCGTGGTCGGCGGTGTGGCGCTCTACGTCCTGGGCAAGCGTGCGGAGCGGATGACAGAGATCTCGGTGGTCCCGACGAAAACCGGGGCCGAGGTCAGCTGGGCATGGCGGTTCTGATCCTGAGTCTGGCCGGCGTCGCGCTCGTCACTGGCTGCTATTCCCCTGAGCTGCGCGACTGCGCCGTGAGCTGCGTCACTTCTTCCGACTGCGCCCCGGATCAGGTCTGCGGCTCCGATCGCATGTGCGCAGCGCCGGCGCTCGCCGGTCGATGCGCCGGCTCGATGCTCCCGATCGACGCTGCTGTCGACGCGCCGATCACGATTGTCGTCGATGCACCGATGGTCGACGCAGCACCGCCGATCGACGCATCCACCGCGCGCTTCCTGGTGATCGAGAACAATGGTCGCGGAGGGGTCGCGGTGGCCGGCATTGGCATCTGTCACCACACGTCGCCGACTCATCCGTGTACGTTCGAGGTGGTGGCCGGCGTGCTCATCTCGCTGGAGGCGGTCGCGGATTCCGACTACCGCTTCGACAAGTGGGAGAGCGGCCCATGCATCGGACAGGACGAGACCTGTTCGCTCGCTCCGCTGCAGCTCGTGACCGAGATCAAGGTCAAGTTCCGCCAGGACGACGACTGATGCTGCGTGTCGTGTTCGCGCTGGCGCTGCTCGGCGCAACGGCCTGCTATGCGCCGGAGCTTGTCGATTGCACCGTCGCGTGCAGCGGACCCGACGAATGCGGCGGCGATCAGGTCTGCAACGCTGCTGGCCTGTGCGCAGCAGAAGGCGTCGCGTGCCAGGCAGCCGCCATGATCACCTTGCGCGTCCAGGTCAGCGGCACCGGCAAGGTCGTCATCGCCGGTGTCGGCGAGTGCGACGACAGCGACTGTATGTTTCAGGTCCCGGTTGGAAACCTGCGGTTCGACGCCGTCGAGCTCGATGACGAGAAGCCCTTCGAGCGGTGGACCACGACGAACTGCGGCGGCGACCAGATGTTGCGGACGACGTGTACGTTCACGCCTACCGCGTCGACCACCGTGGGAGCCAAGTTCAGGTGAGCGTGCCTTCTGTGCCGGCGGGACACGAGCGCGCGGCGCCGCCCAGATCACTTGCCTGAACTCGCGTTATCGCGGGTTTTCCAAGCGGATCAGAACGGTCCGTATCTTGTATATGCCCTCCTCATGGCCGGGACGGAACCCCTGACGATCGCGATCACGCTCCCCGCGTGCCTCGCCGTCCCGCCTCCGATCCCGAAGAAGCTGGCCCACGGCAGTGACCCGGCGATCGTGCTCCCCGTTGTTGACACCTCCGCGAAGGCGACGAGGAAGATCGGCAAGCTGAGCAAGCCCAAGGTCAGGCCCGAGCTGCACGAAGGCACACGCGCCGGAGCGTGGAATGTCGGTCCCGAGCTCGGCAAGGGCGGCATGGCATCGGTCCACGCCGTCACTCACTGCGTGTTTGGAAAGCGCGCGGCCCTCAAGCTCGCGCACGCCGAAATCCTCGGACCGCAGTTCACGTGCGAGACGTTTCTGCGCGAGGCGCGGATCGCCAACCTCGTCGATCATCCGGCTGTCACCGATGTGTTCGCGACGGGCAGCTTCGACAACCGGCCGTACCTCGTGATGGAGCGGCTCTCCGGCGAGACGCTCGGCGCGCGCCTCGATCGCGGCCCGCTCGATCGTGACGAGGCCATCGAGATCCTCCTCGAGCTGTGCGATGTCCTCGGCGCGGCTCACAATGCCGGCGTCATTCATCGCGATCTCAAGCTCGACAACGTGTTCTTGCTCGACACTCCGGGCCGCAAGCTCAAGCTCCTCGACTGGGGCGTTGCTTCCGTCGTCGGCGAGCCCGACCCGCTGGCTGGCATGGTTGCGGGCACGCTGACGTACGTCGCGCCCGAGCAGCTCCGCGGCGATGAGCTGACGCCGTCCGCGGACGTCTACTCGCTGGCCGTCCTCGCCTACCAGCTCCTGCTCGGCGCTCCGCCGTTCGAGTCGCCGAACGATCTCGAGCTGATCCGCAAGCACCTCCACAGCGCGCCGCCCGCGCCATCGACGATGTGGGCGGAGATTCCCGCGGACCTCGAGGCGCTGCTGCTCGGGATGCTCGCGAAGCGTGCCGAAGATCGCCCGGTGCTCGACGAGGTCGTGCAGGTCCTGACCCAGATGCGCAGCGTGGTCGTCCCAGTTCGCGCCGCGAAGCGCCGCTCGCTGTTCCCCGCGTTCATCCCGGTGCGGATGCTCGGCGCCGCGCTCGGAATCGCCGCCGCCGCGCTCTCGATCGCCGCGATGGGCTGATGCTCAGCGCTTGATGCCGATGACGAGGCCGTCCGGCGTCGGGCAGCACACCGAGTCGCACGTGGCCGCGACCAGCTCGTGGAACTTCCGCATCGCGCGCCCGCGTTCAGCGTCCTCGAGGAGCTCGCCGAACAGGTACGCGTTGTCACCGAGGACGAGGCCGCCGGTGCGCAGGTGTTCGATCGCCCACTGGCCATAGAAGTCGTAGTTGACCTTGTCGGCGTCGATGAACACCGCATCGAAGAGTCCGTGCGCCACGAGCGTCGGCAAGATGTCCTTGCCGGCACCGACGACGACGGTCACCCGATCCGTGAGGCCTGCCGCGGCGAGGTTCGCCCGCGCGACCTCGGCGTGCCGCGCATCGAACTCGATCGACCACAGGTGGCCATCCTCGGGCAGCGCACGCGCCATGTGAATGGCGGAGTAGCCGACGAGCGTGCCCACCTCGACGACCTTCTTCGCGTTCGCGAGCTTCAGCAGCAGGTGCAGCACGCGACCATCACTCGGGCCGACCTGGATCGCGGGGATACCCTCGGGGACCGCGAACGCCTGCGCGAGTGCGGCGTCGTGCGGAACGTGGGTTCGGT
>JACCQV010000508.1 GCA_013813945.1 Deltaproteobacteria bacterium
GACCGATCTGCGGATCGGACCTGAAGCCGCGACGTCGGTCCGCGTGTGCGTCGGAACCTGCCAGCGCTACGGTGCGCTCGATATGCTCGACCACCTCGTGGAGCGCTGGCGCAAAGCCAAGGGCTTCGTGATCGCGCCGGTGTCCTGCCTCGATCAGTGCGACCTGGCCCCGGCCTGCGAGATCCATGGCGCGCACGGCAAGCTGGTGATCGCCCCGACGACGACGGCGGCTCTCGACGAGGCCCTCGACTCTCTCGTCTCGTGAGCTGTACAGCCGACCGACACCCCGGTCGCACGCGTGTCGCAGTAGCCCTCGGTGTCGCAGCGCGCTAGCCTCGCGATTATCCGATGTTGCGCCTGTCCAAGGTCAACAAGTACTACCAGGTTGGCACGCACAGCCTGCATGTCTTGCGCGACGTCGACTTCGAGGTCACCGACGGTGAGTTCGTTGCGATCATGGGTGCGTCGGGGTCCGGCAAGTCGACGCTGCTCAACATCCTGGGCATCCTCGATGACTACGATTCCGGCGAGTACTGGCTGGGCGAGACCAAGATCAGCCACCTGTCCGAGAGCAAGGCTGCGAGCTACCGCAACCGGTTCATCGGCTTCGTGTTCCAGTCGTTCAACCTGCTGCCGTTCAAGACCGCGCTCGAGAATGTCGCCCTGCCCCTCTACTACCAGGGCATCACGCGGCGAAAGCGCAACCAGATCGCAGCGCAGTACCTCGAGCGCGTCGGCCTCCGTGACTGGGCGGACCACCTGCCCTCGGAGAGGTCCGGCGGACAGAAGCAACGCGTCGCGATCGCACGCGCGCTGATCGGAAAGCCACGGCTGATCCTCGCCGACGAACCCACGGGCGCACTCGATAGCGAGACCAGCAAGCAGATCATGGATCTGCTCTCCGAGATCCACCGGACCGGAATCACCGTGCTCGTCGTGACGCACGATCCGGAGGTCGCAGCCCGCACGCAGCGAACGATCCGGCTGCGCGACGGCAAGGTGGTCAATCCGCTCGAGGCGAGCGCCAGTAATCCCGGCATGGCCGCGGTGGTGCCGTAGTGTTCTCGGCCGACCGCTGGCTCGAGGTCTTCGACACGATCCGTCGCAAC
Source organism: Deltaproteobacteria bacterium (assembly GCA_013813945.1). Lineage (GTDB taxonomy): Bacteria > Myxococcota_A > Polyangia > Haliangiales > Haliangiaceae > JABFXX01. The sequence goes on from JACCQV010000508.1 coordinate 1,110, forward strand.
AAGCTCCGGACCGCGCTCACCGCGATCAGCGTCGCCTGGGGCATCTTCGTTCTCGTCTTCCTCCTCGGCCTCGGCCGCGGGCTCGACAACGGGCTGCGCGCGAACTTCGCGAAGGACGCAACGAACGGCGTCTGGATCAACGCGAACAAGACGTCCGTGGCCCACGGCGGCTACGACGTCGGCCGGCGGATCTCGTTCGCGAACTCGGACTACGAGCGCGCGAAGAAGGTCGAGGGCGTCGAGTTCATCTCGGGGCAGCACTACATCTCGGGCAACCGCCGCGGCTCGTCGATGATCACGAAGTACGGCGCCAAGGCGAACACGTTCGAGCTCGATGCCGTCTACGCCGAATCGATCCGGCTGCAGGCACACGAGATGACGAAGGGCCGCTTCCTCAGCGCGTCCGACATCGCGCAGACCCGCAAGTCGGCCGTGATCGGCCAGACCGTCGCGGAGTTCCTGTTCGAGAAGAAGGACCCGATCGGCGAGTGGATCACGATCGGCAGCACGGCGTTCCAGGTGGTCGGCGTGTTCACGGACCCGGGCGGCGCCGAGGAGGAGCGTCGGATCTACATCCCGGTTTCGACCGCACAGCTCGCGTTCAACGGTGGCGACAAGCTCGGTCAGCTCCAGATGACCGTGGGCCAGGCCGGCCCCGAGGAGGCGCAGGCGATCATCGACGTCATCGTCGGCCAGCTTGCGGAGCGCCACAACTTCGACCCCGCCGACACGCAGGCGGTCCGCGTGCACAACAACATCGAGCAGTTCGATCGGTTCAAGAAGCTGTTCTGGATGATCTCGACGTTCGTGATCGTGATCGGCCTCGGCACGCTGGCGGCGGGCGTCGTCGGTGTGTCGAACATCATGATGATCGCGGTCAAGGAGCGGACCAAGGAGATCGGTGTGCGCAAGGCACTCGGCGCGACACCGTGGTCGATCGTGTTCATGATCACCCAGGAGGCGGTGTTCCTGACCGGCGTCGCGGGCTTGCTCGGGTTGTCCGCAGGGGTCGGCGTGCTCGGCCTGCTCGGCAAGCTGGACAACGAGTTCATCGTCGATCCCAACATCGATCTCTCGATGGGAGTCGGCGCCGCCGCCTTCCTCGTGTTCGCGGGTGCACTCGCGGGCTACTTCCCCGCCCGCGCTGCCGCCAAGGTCAATCCGATCCACGCGCTGCGAGATCAATAGACGATGTTCGATCTCGATAAGTGGAAGGAGATCTGGGCGACGCTGCGCAGCAATCGACTGCGCACGTTCCTCACCGCGTTCGGTGTGTTCTGGGGAATCCTCATGCTGATGGCCATGCTCGGGTTCGGCTCGGCGATCCAGAGCGGCAGCCAGAAGCAGATGAAGGGGATGGCGACGAACCTCCTGTTCGTGTGGGGCCAGCAGACGACGGAGGCATACGACGGGCTACCACCGGGGCGCGGCGTGCGGTTCAACACCGCCGACATCGAGCTCCTGCGCCGGCTCCCGTCGATCGAGTACCTCGCGCCTCGGCTGCAGCTCGGCGGCTGGCAGAACAACTTCACCGTCAGCCACGAGAGCAAGAGCGGAACGTTCACCGTGATGGCGGACTATCCCGAGCTCAAGCACATCATCGCCTTCGAGTACGCGGCGGGCCGGTTCATCAACGAGCGGGACATCGCCGAGTCGCGCAAGGTGGTCGTGATCGGCAAGGCCGTACACGAACAGCTGTTCGAGCCGAACACCGACCCGATCGGCAAGTACATCAAGATCAGCGGGGTCTACTTCCAGGTCGTCGGCCTGACGCGCACGCTGCGCAGCGGCGGTCAGGGTGACCGCGATGCGAACACGCTATTCGTCCCGTTCACCACGCTGAAGGCAGCGTTCAACATCGGCGACCGCGTGGGGTTCTTCGCGTTGACGGCGAAGAAGGGGACCGACGGCCCCGAGCTCGAGCGCACGGTGCGCGAGGCCCTGATGCGTCATCACCGCGTCTCGCCGACCGATGATCTCGCGATCGGCTCGTTCAACATGTTCGTGATGTTCGGCAAGTTCCAGACGTTTTTTCTGGTTCTCCAGATCGTGAGCTGGGTCGTCGGTGGCGCGACGCTGCTCGCCGGCGTGATCGGCGTCTCGAACATCATGTTGATCACGGTCAAGGAGCGCACGAAGGAGATCGGGGTGCGCAAGGCGCTCGGTGCCAGTCCACTCTCGATCGTCGCCATGGTGATGAAGGAGTCGATCGTGCTGACCGCGATCGCGGGCCTGATCGGCGTCGCCGCGGGCGTGGGTCTGCTCGCTGCCACCAGCGCCATCCTCGAGCACGTCCCGGATTCGCCGCTCGGTCCACCGAACGTCCAGCTCACGACCGTACTGACGGCGGTCGCCGTCCTGATCGGTGCCGGCGCGCTCGCCGGTGTGATGCCTGCTTCCCATGCCGCGTCGATCAAGCCGATCGAGGCGCTGCGAGCCGAGTGAGTCGAGGTCTGTCATGAAACGTGTTCTCAGCTGGTTCTTCGTTGTTCTCCTCGTGTTCGCGATCGGCGGCGCGTTCTTCTATCTCTACAAGAAGTCGCAGGCGAACCCGGTCGTATTCGAGACCGAGATGGCCGAGGTCACAGACCTCACACAGAAGACGGTCGCCACGGGATCGATCGTTCCGCGCCGCGAAGTCGAGGTGAAGCCGAAGGTCTCCGGCGTGCTGTCCGAGCTCTACGTGGAGCCCGGCAAGCGGGTGAAGCTCGGCGATCCGATCGGCAAGATCTCGATCATCCCCGATGCGATGCAGACGAACCAGGCCGAGTCCGGCGTCCGGACCGCCCAGATCGCGTTCGAGAATGCGAAGCGCGAGCTCGAGCGCAACGAGAAGCTGTTCAAGCAGGGCGTCGTCGCGGATGCCGAGCTGCAGCGCTACCGGACCGAGTTCGCCCTGCGCAAGCAGGAGCTCGCGACCGCGGGCTCGAGCCTGCAGCTGGTCAAGGAGGGCGCGACGCGCGGCTCCGGCAAGACTTCCACGCTGATCGTCACCGCGACGAACGACGGCATGGTGATCGATGTGCCCGTGAAGGTCGGCTTCTCGGTGATCCAGGCGAACAACTTCAATGCCGGCACCACGGTCGCCGTGATCGCGGACATGGATGACATGATCTTCGAGGGCCGGGTGGACGAGGCGGAGGTCGCGAAGATCAAGGAGGGTATGAAGCTCGCGATCAAGGTCGGCGCGATCGACAAGGAGCTGCTCGACGGTGCGCTCGAGTACATCTCGCCCAAGGGCAAGACGATCGACGGCGCGATCCAGTTCGAGATCAAGGCGGCCGTCAAGCAGAAGGCCGGCATGCTGATCCGCGCGAACTACAGCGCGAACGCCGACATCGTGCTCGGCGAGAAGAAGCAGGTGCTCGCGCTGCGCGAGGCGCTCGTGCAGTACGAGGGCACCGAGACCGACAAGCCGTTCGTCGAGGTCGAGACCTCGCCGCAGACGTTCACGAAGACGCCCGTCGTGCTCGGACTCTCCGACGGGATCAAGGTCGAGATCATCTCGGGCATCACCAAGACCGACAAGATCAAGATCCCGGAGACCGCCGGACCGCCGGGCCCGTTCGACCCGATGACTGGCAAGCCGCTGCCCAAGACCAAATAGTTCGCAGGCGAGATCGGCACCGTCGGCGATCGACGAGCATGGTAGGTTCGATCACGATGGGTGGTCCGATCAGGCTGGGCGCGATCGACGCTGGCTCCAACGCCATCCGCGTCGTCATCGCCGAGCTCACGCCGACCGAGCTGGTCCGGATCGAGGCCGAGCGGATGCCCGTGCGCCTCGGCCACGGTGCGTTCACCCGCGGTGAGCTCGACGCTCAGACGATCGATCAGGCGGTCGCCGCGTTCGTTCACTTCCGGCAGCGGTTCGATGCCAATGGCGTCGGGATGTATCGCGCGGTCGCGACCAGTGCGGTCCGCGGTGCGTCGAACCGCGATGTCCTGCTCCACCGCCTCTATCACGAGGCCGGCATCGAGCTGGAAGTGATCGAGGGCGAGGAAGAAGCGCGGCTGGTCCGCAAGGCGGTCGTGCACGCGATGGGATCCACCGGCGCGATGCCGCGCGCGATCCTCGATCTCGGCGGCGGCAGCCTCGAGGTCAACCTCCGCCAGGGCTCGGCATGGCGCGCGTACTCCCTGCCCGTCGGGACGGTGCGCTTGCTCGAGACGTTCGGTCTCGATGGTGCGATCGCCGAGGCCGAGGCCGGCATGGTGCGCCGCTATACGGCGACGCTGATGCATACGATCTCGCGCGGGGTGAACAACTCCGGCGTTGCAGCGGCGACCGGCGGCAACGCCGATGCGCTCGCGAAGATCGTCGGCGACGGCACGCCGGGGATGCCGACGTTCGACCTCGCAGCGCTCGAAAAGGCACTGCCCTCGATCGTCGGCGCGAGCGTCGAGGAGCGGATGACGAAGTTCGGGGTCAAGCGCGACCGCGCGGAGGTCCTCGGCATCGCGGCGCTCGTGTTCGCGACCGTCGCGCGCCAGCTCGGGATCTCGAAGCTCGTCACGCCCGGCGTCGGCGTTCGCGAGGCCGTGCTGCTCGAGCTCGCCGAGACCGCGCGGGAGGAGCAGATCCGCGCCGAGGGCGCGCACGACAAGGCGTTGCTGACCGCGGCGCGCGGGTTCGCGAACCGCGTCGATCACGACACCACGCACGGCGAGCACGTCCGTCACCTTGCGCGCGCGTTGTTCCACCAGCTCCGCGACGTCCACGGGATCCCCGATGACCGTGGCGTGTTGCTCGAGGTCGCAGCGCTACTCCATGACGTCGGCGAGGTGGTGAACGTCCGCGGCCACCACAAGCACAGCGAGTACATGATCCGGTGGGCTCGCCTGCCCGGCCTCGACGATAACGCGCGCGAACAGGTCGCCCTGATGGCGCGCACGCACCGCAAGGATGCTGCCCGCGCGAAGCAGATCATCAACGAATCGAACCTGCCCAAGGAGCAGCGGGCCCAGCTTCGCAAGCTGTCCGCCCTGCTCCGCCTCGCCGACGGGCTCGACTGGGAGCATCGCTCGCGCGTGGAGCAAGTCGTGTGCACTCGCATGGGGGAGGCGATCGTCCTCGACCTGGTGGTTCGCGATGGGCCCACGCGCGACGACGCCCAGCTCCTGCGCAAGGCCGACTCGATCCGCGAGGAGCTCGGGCTCGATGTCCGCGTGACCGTGGCGCGGCCGGTGGTGCCAGCGCCGGAGGTCGCCGGGGCCGCCGCGCCCGGAGCTTCGGGCGCGAACCTCGAGATTGTGCGCGCCAAGATTCGTTGATCCGACCGCGAGACCCCGTGGTATCCCGCGGGCATGCGCGGTCCCTCCTCGTGCCTGTTCGTCCTCGGTGGCCTCGTTGCGCTCGGCGCCTGCGGCGATGACGGCGAGACCATTGCTCCTGGCCCGATCGCCGCGACGGTCACCCACTACGACTACACGTTCGACATCGAGACTCGCGCCGCGCACGCCACCGTGACGGCGACCGTGACGACGGCGGGTGACTGCTTCGCCCTGCCGTTCCGTGGCGACGGCCTCAACGCCGCGACGGCCGAGCTCGGCGGCACGCCCGCGCGGACCACGACCGTCGAGGGAGGAGTGCTCACGCTGTGCGGCGGGGGCCACGCCGTCGGCAGCGAGCTGACCGTCGACGTCGACCTCACGGTTCCGATGACGACGCTCTCGACAAGCCAGGTCGGGTACTCGATCGTCCGCGACTCGCAGAACAACCCGTTCTACTACCTCGTCAGCTGGGTCGGCGGCTGTGATCGGTTCGGGCCGTGCGATAGCCGCCCCGATCAGTTCGCGACGTACACCTTCCACGTCACTCACCCCGCCGAGCTGATGGTCGCGTGCTCGGGCACGCTCACCGAACCGTCACCGACCGAGACGCAGTGCGAGTTCACGCACGCTGGCGGCCCGACCTACTCGACGTTCGGGATCGCGGCGTATCCACGCACCGCCTGGATCGCCACCGACAAGGGCATGTGGGGCTCGGTCCACGCGACCGTCTACGATCGCCCGGGTACGCAGATGACCGCCGCGATCGACCCGGCGCATCACGGCGGGTTCGTGACGTGGATGGAGTCGCAGTTCGGGGCCTACCCGTTCGGCAGCGAGCTGCGGATCCTGGTCGCACCGACGTACTGGTCGGGCTTCGAGCATCCGGGCAACATCGTCCTCGACGATACGTTGGCGCGGCAGATCATGCCGTCGTACTTGCACAACGCGCAGCACATCCTCGATCACGAGATCGCGCACCAGTGGGCGGGCGATGAGACGACGCTCGCCGACACCTATGACTTCGTGTGGAAGGAGTCGATGGCCGAGTATCTGACGTTCTCCTACGAGGACACGATCGAGCCGCCGGCAGCGCTGGCAACGGCGACCGCGTGGAAGTCGTTCTCGTTCGACGCTGCCTTCTTCCCGGTGCCCGGCGAGAAACCGGCGCTGTTCGACTACTACGGCGACGTCTACGGCGCAGGCCCTATGATCCTGTTCCGCCAGGTCGAGGTGCTGTCGTCGCGCGCGCAGGTGCTCGCCGCGATCGCGACCCTGCTCGGCGAACCGCGCGCGATCTCCGTCGACGATGTGCTGGCGGCCCTCGAGACTTCCACGGGCCTCGACCTCGATTCCTATGCGGCGGCATGGATCCGCGGCACCGGCGCTCCGGTATGGCCCAGGGTCGAGACGACGTACACGCCCGGCGCAGGCAACAGCATGCTGCGCGTCCGGATCACCGCGGGCGACACCCGGCGCTGCAAGTTCCACGTCGGGCTCGCCGGTGCGAACGCGGGTGAGGTCGTCCGCGTCGCGGTCGATACGTTCCGGAACGGGATCGATCAGACGCTGACGCTCCCGACCCCCGCGTTCACCGTGACCTCGCATCAGATCGATCCGCTTCGCGAGTGCCTCGTGTATCCCGCAACGACGACGCGCACCGTGCGACCGCCTCAGCATCCGTGGCTATCCGACCGTGGCCGCGCGGCGATGGCTGCCAGAGCCCCCTAGGGCGAACGAGGACGGTTTTTTGATGCGCAGGTACGCGACCTGCGTGGGGTTTCTTGATATCGATGCTCCCGCTATCTCAAGGGAGCCTGATCACATGCGCACGAATTCCTCACTCGTCCTCTCGACCGCCCTCGTGGCCGTCTCTGCTTTTGCCGGTTGTGGTGGAAAGGGCAAGCTCCCCGGGGGCATGCCCGGCAAGCCCGACATGCCCGGTGGCCTCGGCGGCATGTCCGGCGAAGTCGATCCGGACACCTGCGAGAACTACGCGTCGTCGACCGCGGGCGCGCGCTTCAAGGCGTTCCTCCAGGCCACCAAGCGCCTGCAGACGACGGCCGCCGAGACCGCCGAGGTCGTGAAGCAGAGCTGCATCACGATGGGCAAGGAGATGAAGATGTCGGACGCCGAGTTCACCGGCGAGACCAAGGACATCTGCGCGAAGGTCATCACGACCTACCAGGACAACCTCAAGGTCAGCCTCAAGGGCGGCGCGAAGCTCAAGGTCGAGTACAAGCCGGCCGTCTGCACGATCGACGCGTCTGCGTCGGCGTCTGCCGCGGCGAAGTGCGAAGGCAGCGGCGGCGCCACTGCCGGCACCGGCGGTAGCAGCGGTGGCGGTTCGGCCGAGTGCAAGGCGGCCGGTGCGGTCAACGCATCGCTCGACGTCGAGTGCACCGAGGCCGAGCTCAAGCTCAGCGCCGACGCGAAGCTTGTCGTCGACAAGTCCAAGCTCGAGATGACGCTCAGCGCGCTCCGCTCGGGGCTACCCAAGCTGCTCTCGATCAAGGCTCGCCTCGAGCCGATGCAGAAGGCAGTCGAGGTCTGGGCGAAGGCGGCGGCGGACCTCAAGGACATGGGTCCCAAGTTCGTCAACTCGTTCGGCGACCAGGCGATGTGCATCTCGGGGCAGATTGCTGCCTCGGTGCGCGCCGCCTCGCAGATCGAGGCAAATGTCTCGGTCTCCGTCTCGGTGACCGCGTCGGCCAGCGCGACCGCTGGCGGCTGATCGTTATGAACCTGGCTAGCGCCTTCGGGGGCTAGCGCAGCGACGGGGTTTGGTGTAGCAAGCCCCCATGAAGACGCTCACCGAGTTCTCGACGCTGACCCTCCGCAAGGCGGCCGAGGCACGTGCCTCTGTCCGCGCTGCGAAAGGGAGCGGCCCCGCCCCCGCTACTGCGGAGGCATCGACGGACGCCCCCGCGACGGAGGCGCCGGTCGAGACGGCCAGCGGCGATGCGCCGAGCGGCGATGCGCCGACCGGCGATGCGCCGACCGGCGACGCGCCGAGCGAGACCGGTGGCGAGGAAGCAGCGGCGGCACCTGAGGGTGGAGCCGAGGCATCTGCCGAGTCCGACGCGGCGCCTGCGGCCAGCGCGGCTCCGGCGGATCCGTCGATCGAGGGCGTCGCCCAGATCCTCGGTGTCCCGGCCGATCGCGCAGCGCGGTTGCTCGAGGCACTCGACGTCATTGGCGGTCAGCTCGACAAGGTCCGCCAGGTTCGCGTCTATCAGGGCGAGACCGGTCCCCAC
>JACCQV010000510.1 GCA_013813945.1 Deltaproteobacteria bacterium
CCTCGACCGTGGCGCCTGCGGCGCGCAGGAACGACGTCAGGAGCGCAGCCGTGGTCACGCCGTCGACGTCGTAGTCACCGAACACGCCGATGCGCTGGCCACGCTGCACGGCGTCCGCGATCCGGCCCACCGCGGTGGAGAGGCCCGCCAGTCCGGCCGGCGGACGCAGCGCCGCGAGGCGTGGATCGACAAACCCCTGCGCGTCGCGCGGGTCGACGACACCGCGCCCGACCAGGCAGCGCGCCGTCGCGGTGCGCACTCGCAGCGCGACCGCGAGCCGAGTCACGAGCTGCTCGTCGACGGGGCGAAGCTGCAGTTGCACCAACGCACACTAGTGCGTCGGTATGACAGATAGCGACGCGGGGATCCGATCCCCAGGGATCGCTACTCCTCGTCGGCCGCAGCAGACGGCTGTGGCGACGACGGGAGGACGCGGCGCTTCGCCGGGCCGGTTCCCGAGTACCACTTGCGTGACACGGCGAGGAACACGGGCGTGGCGAGGAACAGCGACGAGTACACCCCGACGATCACGCCGATGTTCATCGTGAATGCGAAGTTCTTCACGAGACCTTCGCCGAAGATGTTCATGATCAACGTGGTCGCGAACACCGTCGCGGACGTCAGGATCGAACGCACGAGCATCTCGTTGAGCGAGATGTCGACGATCCGCTCGAGCTTCTTGTCCTTGAGCTTCGCCATGTTCTCGCGGATGCGGTCGAACACGATCACGGTGTCGTTGACGGAGAACCCCATCACCGTGAGCAGACCGGCGACCGTGGTCAGCGAGACCTCGGTCCAGGTCACCGCGAACACGCCGATCACCAGGATCGCATCGTGGATCGTGGCGACCGCGGCGCCCGGTGCGAACCGGATATCGAACCGGAACGCGAGGTAGAGCATGATCAGGAAGATCGCGTAGACGAGCGACTTGATCGCATCGTCGCGCAGCTTGTCGCCGGCCTTCGCGCCGACGCCGTAGCTCTGGACCACGGCGACGTCCATCGTGGGCTGCGCCTGCTCGATCGCGAGCTCGTACTGGCTCGCGAGGCCCTTGATCGTGAACCACTGCGTGTATTCGCCAGTGCCCTGATCGGCGACCGAGTGCAGCTTCCTCTCGGACTCCGTCCATGGCTTGACCTCGAGGCCATGCTTGGTGAACAGCGGAACCGTGTCCTCGACCGTGACCGCCTTCTGCGAGCGGATGTTGAGGCGATCGCCGGACCACGCGACCTTGTAGACCTCGCGGTCCTTGAGCGCGGCGCGGAAATCCTCCTCGATCAGCTTGGCCGTCGCAGGCTCGAGCGCGGAGAACCGGGTCGTGCGCACGATGATACCGTTGACGGTGACGTCCTCGCCCGCCGCATCCTGCGCGGTCCACGAGATCTCGCTGACCTCGACCTGCTTGTCGGTGGCGTCGAGCTGCTCGCGGACCTTGCCGAGGTCGGCCTTGGTGTACTTGCCGGTCGCCTTGTCCTGGAACGACAGGATGATCTCAGTGCCACCCTTGAAGTCGATCGTCCAGTTCAGATACTCGCCGCGAACTTCCTTGTTCACGAAGAGCATGCCGATCGACGCGATCATCGTGAAGACCGCGAAGATCGTCCACGCCTTGAACTTCGAGACGAAGGCGAAGTTGTTCCCCGGCGGCAACAGGTATCGGAACTTGTGTTGTTCGCTCATGGGACGCTCAGATCGAGAGGGTGGACACGGTGCCCTTCTTCCGGGTGATGACCCAGTCGAAGAAGATGCGTGTGACCCACGTGTTGACGAGGAGGGTGGTGCCGACGCCGACCAGCAGCATGACTGCGAAGCCCTTGATCGGGCCCGAGCCGTACTGCAGCAGCACCCAGCCAGCGGCGGCGGTGGTCAGCTGACCATCGAGGATCGCGGAGAAGGCGCGCGAGAAGCCGACATCGATGGCACCTCGGACACTCTTCCCCAGTAACAGCTCGTCTCGTATGCGTTCGTAGATGAGGATGTTCCCGTCCACGGTCATGCCGACCGACAGCACCACGGCCGCGATACCGGGCAGCGTCAGCGTCGCGCCGAAGCCGACCATCACCGCGACGGTGAGCACGACGTGATAGAGGACGCAGAACACCGCGATCAGACCGGACCACTTGTAGATGCCGAGCATGATCGCGAACACGAGGAGGACGCCGAGGCCGAACGATAGCTGGGTCTTCTTGATGGCATCCATGCCGAGCGTCGGTCCGATCTCGGACGCGGATTCCTCTTTGAGCGGTGCGGGCAGCGAGCCGGTCTTGAGCACGTTGACGAGCTCGTCGCGTTCGGCTTCCTGGCGGGTCGGATCGCTGCCGCCCATCGTGATCGAGGCGCGACCTCCGCGAATCGCTCCGTTGATGATCGGGGCGCTCTTGACCTTGTCGTCGAGGATCGTCGCGAGCTTCTTGCCGACGATCTCTGCGGTCAGGTCGCCGAACACGCGGCTGCCGTAGCGGTTGAAGTCGAGCAGGACGATCGGCCGGTTCGTGTTCGGGTCGTAGCTGCCGGTCGCATCGGAGATCGCGCTACCGGTGAGGCGGACCCCACGCTCGAGGTAGTACGAGCGCCAGAACGAGCGCGTGTCCTTCGCCGCGGGTGCCGCCTCGTTGAGCTCGTAGCCGAGCTGGCGATCATCGGGGATCTTGAACGCGGGGTCTGCCGCGGCGAGCGCTGCGAGGTAGCGCGCGATCGCGTACTTGCCGGGAACCTTGCAGTCGACCTTGCCGTCCTTGACGAGCTTGCGGTCGTTGCGCTCCGGGCAGTCGATCTCCTTCGCGACCTCGACGGTAACCACTTCCCGGCGGTCGTACGCGGTCAGGTAGTAATCGGTGTGCATGCCGCCGCCGTCCTCGGGGCGCCATTGATCGATCTCGGCGCGAATCTGCTCCTTGATCGCACCGAGGTCGGTGGGGTTGCCTTCCTTGCCCTCGCTGCCGACCTTCGCGAACACCTTGCGCATGAACTCCGAGCCGTCATCGACGACCTTGAACTCCAGCTTCGCGGTGCGCGCAATGATGCCGCGGGTCTCCTCGATGGTCTCCTTGTTGAGGCCGGGGAGCTCGACGAGGATCTCGTCGCCCTTCTCGACCACCGTGGGCTCGGCGATGCCCTTCTCTTCGATGCGCTCGCGGATCGTCACGATCGCGTTGGCGAGTGCCGATTTCTTGATGTTGTCGGCGAACTCGGGCGACACGCGGAAGCAGATCGCGTTCGGACCATCCGTCGCCGCGCACTCGCGCGTGACGATGTCCTTGCCGTAGTCGCTCGTGATCGCGGCCCTGGTGGGTTCGAGCTTGGTCGCGTCCTCGACGATCACCGTGACGCCACCGACCGGCGTCTCCAGCGTCTTGACGGTCGCCTTGAGCTTCTCGTCCGAGAACCTCGCCTCGAGATCACGCTTGATCTCGGTGGCCTTGTCATCGACGGCGCGGCGGAGATCGATGCTGTAGACGATGTGAAGACCGCCCTGGAGATCGAGCCCCAGGTTGACCTTCTTCTTCCACGGGAACCACGTTGGCAGCTCATCTGGGATGAAGCTGGGCGCGAGTGTGCAGAAGCACAGCACGATGCTCCCGATCAGAGCCAGCGTGCGCCACTTGAGACTACGTTCCATGAGCCACCTCGAACGAACCTGAGATCAAAGCTGAATCACGCTGCGCGCTGCTTCTCGGCACCCTCGGGCACCTTGCCTTCCCACTTGCCTTCAACGTAGGCACGCGGGACGCGAACACGAACCTTCTCCTGCAGCTCGAGCACGAGCACTCCGTCGTCGGAGATGCCGGTGATCTTGCCGATCAGGCCACCACGCGTGATGACCTCGTCACCCTTGCCGAGCTTGCCGAGCAGCGCGGCGTGTTCCTTCTGCTTGCGCACCTGAGGACGGATCAGGATGAAGTAGAAAATCCCGAACATCACCAGCATCATCATGATCGGTTGCATTGCTTGCATTGGCGCACTCCTCGAATCGGGCTGAACTATCGGAAAAAGCTCGGGTTGGTTAGCACTCGCACGGTATAGGGTCAAGCACGCTGACCCTCCGCCAGGATCCGGTCGCGCAGGGCCCGCACGTGGCGGGCATAGAACGTGAGGTTGTGCAGGGTTGCGAGCCGCGAATAGAGGATCTCTTTCGCGATGTAAAGATGTCGCAGGTAGGCCCGCGAGTAGGTCCCGCAGGTCGAGCATGGGCACGCCGGGTCGATCGGGCCCAGGTCCGTGCGGTACTGAGCGTTGGGGATGTTGACCCTGCCCTGGCTCGTGAACAGGTATCCGTTACGCGCGTTGCGGGTCGGCATCACGCAGTCGAACATGTCGATGCCCGCCACGATCCCGCGCTCGAGGTCGGTCGGCGTGCCGACGCCCATGAGGTAGCGCGGCTTGTCCGCGGGGAGCTGGTGCGCGACCTCGTCGAGCACACGATAGGTGTCCTCGACGCTCTCGCCGACCGCGAGGCCGCCGAGCGCGTGACCATCGAAGTCGAGCGGCGTGATCTCTGCCATGTGACGCAGCCGCCGCGGCGTATCGATGCCGCCCTGCACGATGCCGAACAATGCTTGTCCTTCCGCCCGCTCCGCACGGCGACAGCGCGCCGCCCACGCGGTGGTGCGGGCCAGTGCCACCTCCTGGACGTCCTGTGGAGCGTCCCCCGGAGGGCACTGGTCGAAGCACATCGCGATATCCGATCCGAGCACCTTCTGGATGTGCATCGAGACCTCCGGTGTCAACCGGTGTTTCGA
>JACCQV010000518.1 GCA_013813945.1 Deltaproteobacteria bacterium
GTACGGGTCGGTGCGCGTCCCGTGCGGGGACACGACGTCGTACGGCCGGCGCGCCGCAACTGGAGGATTCATGAACCTCGATATCACGTGCGTGGCTCCGATGTAGGCAAGCACGATTGTTTGCACGTCGTCACCACAAGGGCAGCGTCCAGCGAGACGATGAAATCAACATGTCGAACGACCCCAGCAAACCGAACTGGCCTGGCCAGCAGCCGACATCCTTCGATCCGATGACCGGTCAGCCCGTCTACGCGCCGGCACCTCAGGAGCCGCCGCACGCGAATTACTCGCAGCAGCCGCAGCCGCAGCACTACGGCCAGCAGCCGCACCAGCACCAGGGTCAGCAACCGCAGTACGGCCAGCCGCCACAGCAGCAGGAGTACGGACACCAGCCGCAGTACGGACAGCAGCCGCAACAGTATGGCCAGCAGCCGCAGCACGGACAGCAGCCGCAGCACGGACAGCAGCCGCAGCAGCACTACGGACAGCAGCCGCAGTACGGCAGTATGGCCAGCCGCCGCAGCACGGTCAGCAGCAAGGCTACGGCCTGAGCTCGACCCCGGTCCCGAACAAGGATCGCGACGACGACGACGACGATGCCCAGGAGTCGAGAGGCGACCTGCGCGCGAACGCGAATGCGACGATGGGGCAGTCCGATCGCATCCGCTTCATCCGCAAGACCTACGCGCACCTGTTCGGCGCGATGCTCCGCGGCGATCATCGCCAAGGGCGGTGGCGATCCGAACATCCTCCGCGACTCGGCGTTCGTCACACTCGCGATCTTCGCGGCGCTGACTGCGTCGGTCTACTTCTCGAAGAAGGACTTCTCGTTCCTGCGCTCGGGCCTCGCGATCGCCGGCGCCGCTGCGACGATGCTCGTGTTCCTCTCGATCGGCTTCGGCTTCAACCTCGGGATCGTGTTCTCGGTCGCGATGGTGCTGCTCGCCGCCGGCTACATCCTGTACCAGACGTCGCAGATCTTCGCGCACTACCACACGGAGCAGTACGTCGCGGCTTCGCTCGCACTGTTCTCTTCGGTGGCGCTGATGTTCTGGTACGTGATCCGGATCTTCATGCGCGCGCGGAGCTGAGCGCTACCAGATCCGGACGCGCTTGTCGGCCGGGAGGAACAGCGGGTCCTTCGCAGCCGGCTTGTACGCCTCGTACCAGCTGTCGAGGTTGCGCACGACCGACGTGCGGAACTCCGACGGGCTGTGCGAATCGGTGACGAGCCGGTTCGCATACTCCTGATCACGATAGAGACGGCGCCAGACCTGCGCCCAGCCGAGGAAGAACCGCTGATCGCCGGTGAGGCCGTCGATCACGGGCGCCGGCTTGCCTCCGAGCGACAGGTTGTAGGCGTTGTGCGCCACGGTGAGGCCGGCGAGGTCGGCGATGTTCTCGCCGAGAGTCAGCTCGCCCTTCACGCACTGCGCGGGCTTGCCGGCGGAGGCCGGGACCGGGCAGTACGCGTTGTACTGAGCGACGAGCTTGGTGGTCGCGGCCTTGAACTTCTCGGTGTCCTCGGTGGTCCACCAGTTCTTGAGCGCACCCTTCGCGTCGTACTGCGCACCCTGATCATCGAAGCCGTGGCTGATCTCGTGACCGATCACGCCGCCGATTGCGCCGTAGTTGATCGCGTCGTCCGCGTTCGGGTCGAAGAACGGCGGCTGGAGGATCGCCGCGGGGAACACGATCTCGTTGAGCCCGGGGTTGTAGTAGGCGTTGACGGTCATCGGCGTCATGCCCCACTCGTCGCGGTCGATCGGCTTGCCGAGCTTCGCGAGGCGGCGGTCGTACTCGAACGCCGACGCGCGCGCGTCGTTGCCGACCGGATCACCGGCGACGATCCTGAGCTTGCCGTAGTCGCGCCATTTCTTCGGGTACCCGATCTTGGGATTGTAGGTAGCGAGCTTCTCCTTGGCCTTCGCCTTGGTCTCGGCGCTCATCCACGCGAGTGCATCGATCCGCTGTCCCATCGACACCAGGAGGTTCTTGACGAGCTCGTCGGCGCGAGCCTTCGTGGCGGGCGTGAAGTACTTGGTGACGTAGATCTTGCCGACAGCCTCGCCCATCGCGGCCGTGATCTCGTCGACACCGCGCTTCCAGCGCTCCTTGTTCTCGGGCGTTCCGGACAGCGTCTTGCCGAACATCTCGAACCGGGTGTCGACGAACTTCTTCGGCAGGTACGGCGCAGTCGCGGTCAGCAGGTGCGCGGTCAGGTAATCCTTCCACACGTCGAGCGGCTCGCTCTTCACGAGCGCGGCGATGCCTGCGATCGCGGTCGGCTGGTTGACGTTGAACGCGGGCTGCTTCCCGAGACCGGCTCCGGCGAGCCAGACCTTCCAGTCGACGTCGGGCGCGGTCTTCTGCAGATCGGCGACGGTGAGCTTGTTGTACGTCTTCACCGGATCGCGGTTCTCCACGCGAGTCCAGTGCACGGCGGCGACCTTCTCCTCGAGCGCGTAGACGGCAGCGGCACGCTTGTCGGCGTCCTTGGTCCCGACCATGTCGAGCATCGTCGTGAGGTACTTCTTGTAACCCTCGCGCACGCCCTCGAACTGCTTCGCCTCGGCGACGTACATGTCGCGATCGGGAAGCCCCAGACCGCCCTGCGCGATGATCGCGATGTGGCGCTCGGGCTCGCGATCGTCCTGAGCGACGATCGTCACGAACGGGCTGGTCCGGAACATGCGCGCGTTCGCGGCGAACTGAGCCAGCACGCCCTTCACGTCCTTGATCTTCTCGATCTTCGCGAGATCCGCCTTGATCGGGGCGATGCCCTTTGCCTCGATCGAGGTCTCGTCCATGAAGCTCTTGTAGTAGTCGGCGATCTTCTTCGCCTCGCTACCCGCCGGCCCGGCCGCGTTGAGGATGATCTCCTTCGTGCGCTGCTCGCTCTTGTCGGCGAGCACCGTGAACATGCCGTAGTTGGACTTGTCGGCGGGGATCTGGGTACTCGAGAGCCAGCCGCCATTCGCGTACTGATAGAAGCTCCGGCCCGGTGCGACCTTGGTGTTCATGCCCGCGATGTCGAAGCCCCACGTTCCGATCTCCGGCTTGGGACCACTCGGGGCCGGGCCCGGCGTCGGCACGGGGATCACGGCGTCAGGCTCGGACGCGGGCATCGAAGCCGGCGCGCCGGCAATCGGCTCGGGTGCGGGGGAAGGAGCGGCGGTCGTCGGTGGCGGAGAGGATCCGCAGGCCGCCAGCATCAGGGTCGCAGCGAGGAGCTTCTTGTTCACGCAGCGTGCGTATCAAGGAGCGCGGCCGCTGCATAGTGGGACCTGCCCGCGACACCCTGTGGCAGCTCGTGGGGTAGGTTGGTCGCATGTCGATCCGGTCCCTCGTGGTGGTCGCGGTGCTCGCGGCGTGTGGCTCGAGTCCCGCTCCCGGCTCCGGCCTCGGGAACTCCTCGACGGTACCGAGGGAGGCGAAGCCACTCCCGGGGGGGGCCGCGGCTCCGTGGATCGCTCGGCTCGATCAACCACGCGAAGCCGCGCGCGCGATCGATGAGCTCGAACAACTCGGTGATCCGAGCGCGATCGAGGCCCTCGGCCGTCACTGGTCGGCGACCGGGCACCCGGTCCGCGTGCTCCGCGTGATGATCGTCCTCGCGCGTCCTGGGAGCTGGGATCGCGTGCTTCCGTTCCTGCGCACCGCGGTTGCGATGGTCGATCCAGCGACTCCCCGCAGCGTGGACAACGCGACAGTCGCTGCAGATGCGATCGGCGAGGCACGTCTCGTCGCCGCGTTCTCCGAGCTGACCGAGCTGGTGTCGCGTTCGCTCGACAAGAAGCTGGTCGCTGCCCAGGTGTCAGCGATCCGTGCGATCGGCGCGCTCGACACGGCCGAGGGCACGCAGGCGCTGCTTGCGGTGATCGAGCGCCCGCCGCCACCTCATCCCCGCACGGCGACGAGCCGTGACCAAGGTCGTTCACTCGAGGAGCTCTATGCGTTGTCTCTGGCGACGACCGGCGCCGCGATCAACGCACTGGGCACACTACCTTCCGCGCAGGCGGCGCAGACCCTGGTCCTCGCGATGTATCGAACGCCGGAGCTCTCTACCCAGCTCCGCCGCGCGCTTGCCCTCAACGGAGCCCTCGTGATCGATCACGTCCGAGCGATCCTGCGCGGCACACACGTCGCAGTGAACGAGCTGTTCACCGAGCGCAAGCTCGACCGTTACTGCGGTGACCGCGACAAGCTACCCGCCGCGAAGTGTCAGCCGGTGTCGGCCAAGGACTTCATCGCCGCGACGCTCGCCGGCGATCTGTATGATCTCACCGTCGTCCCCGAGCTCCTCGAGGCACTGAAGCGACCGCCTCTGCCGTACTACTACCTCGAGGATCAGCCTGGTCCCAACACGCAGCACCACGCGATCTTCGATTCGCTGCGCAAGCTCGGCGCCGACGAGGCAACGGCCGCCGTACGTGCATTCTGGATCAATCCGAAAGCGGAGGTGTCGACACGCACGCTTGCGGTCGCCACGTACGGGTTCCTGGCGCGCACCGATAAGGACGTCGCGGCACTCGGGAAGATCGCGGCGGATAATCGCGCCGACGATGGGTTGCGTCAGGAAGCGACCAGCGCGTACGCACGGATCGCTCGCGACCCGAAGCATATCAAGCTGCTGCTCCAGCTGTCCCAGCGGTACCTCGACGCCGCCGCGACCAAGCGCAAGGCAGCGAATGCCGCGAAGCCTGCCACCAAGAAGGCCGATGCCGCCCTCGCGAAGGCGGACAAGGCGTGGACCGACGCAAAGGCGAAGCTCCTCCAGGTCGCGAACGATGCGAGCTCGACCACCGACCAGATCCGCGCAGCGACGAGCTCGACGAAGCAGACCGAGGACACCTACCGCACCGCCAAGAAGAAGCACCGCGAGCAAACCGCGCCGTATCGGCAGCACGATCAGGCAGCGGTCGCGTACATCGGGTACGCGCGGATGTTTCAGACCCACGTCGCCCGGATCGAGATCGCCATCCGCTGCCAGAACGATCTGCGGTGCTACGCCGCGAGCCTGACCCAGACGGTCGCCGAGGCGGAGGCTCACGTCATGCCGCACATCCCTGACGTCGCAGCGTGGACGCGCGAAGAGAAAGCAGGCCTTGTCGACGCCGCGATCGAACGGGCGATGCTCGAGCTGGCACGGCAAGAGACTGCGGCGAGCGAGCACACGCCCGCGCTCCTCGAGCACGTCGCAACCGAACGCCGGCTGATCCGCGAAGCGATCCTCCTGACCCTGCCGCGGATTGCCAAGCTTCCCTGCCCGACGTGCGTGACCCGACTCGACACAGCGATCGCGGCGGGTGAAGGCAAGCCCGAGCTCGGCACACTCGTGATAGAGACCACCCTCGTCCGCAATTACTTCCGGCGGCGAGGATCCCCATGAAGCACACCCTGTTCGTGTTCGCTCTACTCTCCGTCGCGGCGTCGTGCGCCGGTGATGACGGCACGGCCGGCGCGATCAAGGCGTACACCGATACGTTCACGCTGACCAACGGGCTCACCGCCGACCCGTGGTGCAAGCAGTGATCAGCGCGCGGCGAGCGTGAGCTCGCGAACCGGCAGCGTGCGCTTGATGCGGCCGTAGACGGCCTCGACGGCACCGGCCAGCGCGTCCTCGCGCAAGCCCGGAAGTCGGTGCGCGCGATACGACCGAACAGGGATCTCGACCTTCGCACCGCCGGCGAACACCTGAAGCAAGGTCCCACGGCCGCCCGAGACCGTGATCCGGACCTCGGCGGCGACGACGACGTGCTCGCCAAGCGGATCGACCGTCAGGTTGACGACCGAGATATCGAGGTGACGGACATCGCCCCGCGGGAACGACTCGCGCGCGATCAGCTTCTCGACCACGCGCTTGACGGTCGCCGCATTGGTGGCGCGCTGCTTCGCATCGGAGACCTGCGAGGCATCGACGACCGAGCTGATCTTCACGCGATCCGGCTGAGCGGAGGCGAGGCCCGAGAGTCCGGTGAGGCCCGTCATCGACACCAGCAAGAGACGGCGGAACATGGGGACAAGAGTCATCATGTTTCGTGCCGACCTCAGCTCGAGGAGATCTCCTCAGGTTCTGCGGGCTTGCCGCCGCTGCGCGTGACGTCGCAACAAGCCATGGCAGACCGGGTTTCCCGTGCGGCGGCCGCACACGTTACAGCTGCGTCACCGATACGGTCCCTCGGGAAGTACGGCGTCGGTCGCCAGCTGCGCGACGACCCGCGCGGCGATCGCGATCGGCTCCGCTGCCAGCACCGCGCCATCGAACCACACGGTGACATCGGACTCGGTGACGATCACCGCGCGGGCCTTGTCGGCATCGCGAAGGAACAGCGGTTCGACCAGCGCGAACGGCACGGGCACGTCCTCGTGGGAGCACCGTACATCCAGATCGCGCAGCGGCTTCGGTGGACGCACCTTGGTACCTGCGGGTGCCGCCGGCACCGGACCGTACGGCGCGTCGCCATCGACGACCGACCACACAGGAAACGCGGCGGCGATCAGCTCCAGCAGATCTACTTGTCCATCGGACCAACGGTGATCAACAGCGTGCTGCTGGCCGCGTCGATCTCCGTGACGTTGGCAGTGAACTTGTAGTTGTCCTTGTACATGATCAACTGGTGCGACTTCGGTTGCGGAATGTAGCTCTCGATCTTGAAGCCGAGCTTCTCGAGCTCGGGCCGGAGCTGCGCGTAGACCGCGTCCTTCGGGCGCGCGATGTTGTACCCGGTGTCGTCGGCACCGACGGGCTTGCCGGCATCCGCGTCCGACGGCACGGGAAATCCGCCCGGCCCTGGCTTGAAGCCGCTGCCGACGCCCGAGTCAGAGCCCGCCGCCGGTGGTAACGGCACCGCTGCGCCGACCGGGGGCGGTGGGCCCTCGATCTTCGTCGGCCTGCCACCGCATCCCACCGTGAGCAACGCAGCACAGGCGATCGCGCGGAGGCTTGGCATGCCGCGACGATATCACCGAGCGAGCAACCTCCGCCGCGGGAGTCAGGTCTAGGCATTCACATGATCGCGAAGCAGACCATGATGTCTGCCTCGCTCCTTACGTTGCTCGTGGCCTCGGCGGACCCCGCACTCGCGGACCCGGGTACGCCACCGGCGCGTCCGGACGAGGCTCCATTCAACGACCCGGTGTCCGGCGCCCCGCCGCCCGACGCGCCACGCGGTAGGACCGGCACGTTTTTGATCGGCGCCGGGTTCAGCAGCGACGAAAGCTTCATCGCCCGCGCACGAATCGCGCAGGGCAACCTGTTTGGTACCGGAACCAAGCTCGTGATGGACGCGCGACTCTCCGCTCGTCAACAGCGCTTCGTCGTCGGGTTCCAGGATCCGACACTGTTCGGC